>CAMAWF010000135.1 GCA_945861895.1 Rhizobium sp. Q54 | reverse complement strand
CGGCCGACCCTGCGAGGTCAGCACGTCAACCTGCCGCAACTTCGTGACGATCTCTTCTGCCGTGTGTCTCTTCCTTGGCATTCTTCAGTCCTCCATCAGGCCATAAGCCATACATCAGGGAGGACCACTTCTCAGGGGGCAGACCAGTCAGAACGCACCGGTCATTGGATAAAGATGCACCGGTCTCTCGCCCGGTTCAGCGGATCAGATCCATTCATTCACACGCGATCCTTAGCGGGCTTCATCACCACTACGTCCGGGTTTAGGATTTCGGTACACACAACTATCTGCCCGGCGATCTAGAGGCTCAGATCAGCGACTTCGTCGATCACTACAACCATCATCGATACCACGAGAGCATCGCAAACCTGACGCCGTCCGACGTCTACTTCGGGCGCGGCCAGACCATCCTTCTAGAAAGAGAAAGGATCAAACGCAAAACAATCCAACACCAACGCTTGCTTCACAAAACTTATGCAGCCTAAAGTCAAACCGGATGCGCCAGACTCTCCCTTAGATCAGGATGCCCCTGTCTCAAAATCTCTGACGGCGGACAATCGAGTTTGCTGTCTCATCTTCGCTCCTGTGAACGTTACGATGAGCCAGAAACTCTCCCTTCTTCAATCCACCCGTTCTGTCCAATGAGCGCTGACGGCGGACAATAACGAGGATGACTGCAGAGCGACCCGGGTTCTGTTGGATGGAATACGCGCGCTGGTGTGAACGACGCGACGGCTTCAATAAATTCGTGCCTACGGACTGCTTTCGCTGTTATGTTGGCCTCAACATATCCGCTAAGCTGGAGTTCAGGGAGGCGAACGCATGATCGAGCCAAGAAGCGTGGTTCACTTCAGTATCGCAGTGAGCGACTTGGCGAAAAGCCGCAAGTTCTATACCGAAATCGTCGGACTAACGCTCGTTCACGATGCCACCGCAGCGCTTGACATGGTGTTCCTACGCGCGGGCAAGGACCACATCATTCTGGCAAAAAGCGCCGCGCCTCTTGAGCGCCGCGCCAAGGATAGCCGCCGCGCTCATCACGCCTTCAAGGTCGATCCGGACAAATACGAGGACGCGAAGAAATTCCTTGCCTCGAAGGGTGTTGAGGTCTTCGAGGAGGAAGACCGCAAGAAAGGTGTCTTTGTCGGGCGCCAGTTCTACATCCGCGATCCTGACGGCACCGTAATCGAATTTACTGAGTGGGATGGGACCAGTATTCTTAATTAATTTAAGTCCGGGGAGGAAAGCAATGCTTCCGCTTGCTCATGGCTTAATCGCTGCCGCGTTAGTTGCCTTTGCGCCGATAGCCTCAGCACAGACGTGGCCCAACAAGCCAGTCCAGATCATCGTCAATTTTGGCGTCGGCGGTGCGCCCGATGTCGTCGCGCGACTTTACGGCACGTATCTGTCGGAAGCGCTTGGCCAGCCGGTGGTGATCGACAACCGTGCGGGCGCCGGCGGCAACCTCGGCATCGAGGCAGTGGCGCGTTCGGCTGCAGACGGGCACATCCTGCTCGTCTCGGCGAGCAGTCCGTTCGTTATCGGGCCGCACATCTATAAGCTCAATTTTGATCCGGCTAAGGACATGCAGGCGGTCGCTCCGATGGCGCTAACCCCAATGTATCTGGTGTCGCGTCCAACGCTCCCGGTCAAAAGCGTCGCCGAACTGATTGAGCACGCACGTGCCAACCCTGGGAAGCTTAATTACGGTTCGGCGGGCAACGGCACGCTGCCGCACGCCAGCGGCGAAATGCTGCTGCATGCTGCGAAGATTAAGGCGGTTCATGTGCCCTACAAGGGATCGGGTCCGGCGCTGACTGGACTACTGCGCGATGAGATCGACTTCGTGTTCGATCCAGGCGTAGCGATCCCGCACGTGAATTCGGGCAAGGCACGGCTTCTAGCCGTCGGTAGCTCGACGCGTTCGCAGGGTCTACCGGATACACCGACGCTCACAGAGGCCGGCGTCAACATGATTGCGGTGTCCGTGGTCGGTGTCTTCGCGCCGGCCGGTACGCCCTCGGAAGTCGTCACGAGGCTGAACCGTGAAGTCTCCCGCATCATGCAACTGCCCAAGGTCCGCGAAGCGCTTGCCTCGATGGCCGCTGAACCGATCGCGGCATCGCCACAAGAGTTTGATGCTCTGCTGGCCAAGGACCGCGAACGGTTCGGCGCGATTGTGCGCGAGGCCAACATCAAGGCTCAGTAATGACGCGCGCCAAGGTCGTTCGGTTCGTCGCGCCCGGCGGACCGGATGTGATGACATATGAGACGGTCGAACTGGCCGATCCGGCGCCCGGGCAGGTGCAGATCCGGCAGACTGCAGTCGGTTTGAACTTCCAGGAGATCTACCAGCGGTCCGGCGCCTACAAGATGCCTTCGCCCTCAGGCCTGGGCAACGAGGCGGCTGGCGTTGTGGAGAAAATCGGCGCCGGCGTCTCCAGCGTCGCCCCTGGCGACCGTGTCTGCTATGGCGGCGGCGAGGCCGGTGCCTATGCAGACCGTCGCAATTATCCAGCTGCTCGGCTGCTCAAAATTCCCGAAGGCATCGGCGACGAGTTGGCGGTCGCGGTACTCTTCAAGGGCATGACCGTCGAGTACCTTCTCAACCGCTGCTATCCAGTTCGATCTAATGAGAACGTGCTGTTCTATGCAGCGTCGGGCGGGGTCGGCCTTCTTGCGGGGCAATGGGGACGCCATATCGGCGCGCAGATGATCGGCGTCGCGGGCGGAGCAGACAAGTGCGAGCTCGCTCTCGCCAACGGCTACGCCTGGGCGATCGACCGCCTTTCCGACGACGTAGCCGCGCGCGTGCGCGAGGTTACCGGCGGCGCGGGCGTTCCTGTCGCATACGATTCGATCGGCCGCACGACCTTCGACACTACAATCCGTTGTCTGGCGCCGCGGGGCTATTTTATCTCTTTCGGCGCGATCAGCGGACCGCCGCCCGCAGTCGAGGCGAGCCGGCTGCGCGAAGCGGGATCGCTCTACTTCACCCGTCCTGCTCTCAACAATTACATTGCCACGCGCGAAGAACTCGAAGCTTCCGCCGGGGCGGTATTCGCGCTCTTGGCTAAGGGCGTGCTGAAACCGCGCCTCCATGTGCGTTACAAACTTGCCGAGGCCGCGAAGGCCCATGCCGACCTTGAGTCCGGCCGGACTGTTGGCTCCTCAATTCTTATTCCATGATTTTGTTAGCGTGCTCTGCCGCTCAGACCGTTCCTCGTAGTCGGTCAGATCGCTCGGATAGCGCAACTTGCTGCGGTCGTAACGGGCGCGGTTCTTGCTCGCCCACATCGGTGACCTCTCCTCGAATCAGGCCACCACTCTTGAATCACAGGTGATTCATATGATTCAAGAACTCTTCGAACAGACACTTAGAAGGCGTTCGAAAATGTTCCGTAATGGAAATTCCACGAATTCTCACTGGGACAGCGACAAGAAGCTAGACAGTCGATTCAATCGGAACATAAGCTTGCTTGCCGCGGCCGATTATGAGCAGAGCTCATTATGAATAACGTTGATCGACGGAGGGGGCAGCTAGCACTAGCTGCGTTCTTCCATCCGACTGGGCACCATGTCGCATCTTGGCTACACCCGGAATCACAGATCGATGCGGGTACTAACTTTCGCCACTACGTTCAACTTGCCCAGACTGCAGAGCGAGCGAAGTTTGATTTTATTTTTCTTGCGGACGCAGTAGCGGTTCGGCATGGCAACCTGAACGCGCTCCGGCGATGGCCACAATATATGGCCTATTTCGAGCCGATCACGCTGCTGTCGGCGCTCGCCGCCGTCACGGAGCACATCGGCCTCGTCTCGACTGCAACCACAAGCTACAACGAGCCCTATCATGTGGCGCGCAAGTATGCCTCACTTGACCATATCAGCGGTGGCCGCGCCGGTTGGAACGTGGTCACCTCCGGAAATCTTTCCGAGGCTTGGAATTTTGGCCGTGAAGCTCACTATGAGCACGGCGATCGCTACGAGCGCGCCCGCGAGTTCATCGAGGTTGTGAAGGGTCTTTGGGATAGTTGGGACGACGATGCATTTGTGCGGGACCGTTCGTCTTCGATGTATTTCGATCCCGAAAAGCTTCACGTTCTAAACCACAAAGGTGAGAATTTCTCGGTTCGTGGGCCGCTGAACGTGGCGCGTCCGCCGCAAGGTCATCCGGTGATTGTACAAGCCGGATCGTCGGAGGCCGGCAAGGACTTCGCCGCCGAGCATGCCGAAGTGATTTTCACCATGGCTCCATCGATTGAGAAAGCCAAAGCCTTCTACGACGACGTCAAGAGCCGCATGGCCAAATTTGGCCGCGCCCCCGAGCATCTCAAGATCATGGCCGGCTTTAATCCGGTGATCGGCAATACCGAGTTGGAAGCTGAGGAAAAGCATCAGTTTCTACAATCCAAGATTCATCCTGAAGTCGGTCTGGAATTGTTGTCGGCGGCCTTGGGCGGCTTCGACCTGTCGGGCTACCCGCTCGATGGCCCCTTGCCGGATATTCCTGGAACGAAGGGCAGCCAAGGACATTTCAAGCAAGTCATGGACATGGCTCGGATCGAAAATCTCACGATCCGGCAGATCTACATGCGCTATGCCGGCGCGCGCGGTAATCGCACGGTGACGGGCACGCCGCGGAAAATTGCCGAGGAGATGGAGAACTGGTTTCTTGGTGGCGCTATCGATGGCTTTCTGATCCAGCCTCCGTATCTGCCGGGCGGCCTCGATGAGTTCGTCGCGACCGTGATCCCCGAATTGCAGAGCCGCGGTATTTTCCGCCGCAGTTATAGTGGCAGCACGCTTCGTGAGAATTTGGGCCTACCGAGGCCGGTCAGCCGGTACGCCAAGCCGCTGGGTGGCTCCGGGGCGAAATGATCTGCGGCCCGAGTCTTGCAACGACAGCGACGGTGTAACCTTGGTATGCTTGTGATCTATACTCGCATACCTCGCACGATGGAGACCCCCATGGCTCGATGGCTTGCTGCGTTGGCCTTCATGTTCGTCCTGTCGATGGCTCACGCGCCGGTCTCCACCACGGCATTGGCCCAGGACGCATACCCGACAAGACCAGTAAAACTTCTCATTCCGTATCCTGCCGCCGGCACCAACGATGTGTTGGCTCGCATCGTCGGTGAGAAATTGCAGGCCAAGTGGGGCCAGCCGATCGTTGTCGAGAACCGCACCGGTGGAGCCGGCAACATCGCGGCCGCGATGGCGTGGCAAGCGGAGCCCGATGGCTACACCCTGCTCGTGTCGGCAACGCCGCCAATCGCCACCAACCAGAGCCTCTTCAAGCAGTTGAACTACAAGCCGGAAGAATTCGTGCCGATCACGAATTTCGGATCGGTGTCCAATCTCATCATTGTGCGCAAAGGGCTGCCGGTCAATTCCGTCAGCGAATTGATTGCTTACGCGAAGGCCAATCCCGGCAAGCTCGTCTATGGCAGCCAAGGGGCCGGCAACACGCCCCACCTGACCGCCAACATGTTTATGACCATGACCGGCACGCAGATGGTGCACGTGCCGTATCGCGGCGAAACACTTGTACTTCAGGACATGCTGGGCGAGCGCGTTGATATCTTCTTCGGCAACATATCGGGGGCGCTCGCGCTTTATCGCGACGGCCAACTTAAGGTCTTGGCGGTGCTCGACAAGGCGCGTTCCATCGCGATGCCTGACGTGCCGACCAGCGCCGAGGCCGGGCTTCCCGGCCTGGTCTCGGGCGCGTGGTACGCGATGGTCGGACCGCCCAGGCTCAAGCCGGACCTGCGGGATCAGATCGCCAAGGCGGTCATCGAGGCGATCAAGATGCCCGACGTGCAGCAGCGCTTTCGCGCGCTCAATGTCGAGCCGGACGGCGGCACGCCTGCCGAAACAGACACCTTCATCAAGAACGAAGTCCGGCGCTGGGGCGAGGTGATACGCTCGAACAATATCGTGTTGGAGTGAGCGACGGCGAATAGCAACATGCCTGCGTAGCACGGCCGCTTGCAGAGAAGCCAACAAACTAGAGAATTTCTACATCGCGTAGGAGGGATCTGCGCGGTCGAGCATCGCCAAAAGCGCCGGCCAATCCCGGGTGTTGGCCTCGCGGTTCGGACGCTCGAAGCCGCGCGCAGTCTCTTCGGCCACCGCCGGATCGGGCGTGATGTATTCGACGCCACACGACAACAGCTCCACTTGAGCCTGGCAGGCGCGCTCGAGATAATAGTGCAGATCGAACGCCTCGCGGATTGTCGTCCCGCCGACCAGCAAGCCGTGATTCCGCAGGAACATCGCCTTCTTGTTTCCGAGGTCCTTCTGGAAGCCCTCCCGCTGCGCATAGTCGAAGGCGAAGCTGTCGTAGTTGTGATAGGCGATTCGATTGTGAAAGCGCATGGCGTGCTGACTGATGAACAGCAGTCCGTCCTTCTGGCACGACACCGCAATCCCGGCCGCCGTATGTGAATGCATGACGCAGACCAGGTCGTGCCGGGCCATGTGCACGGCGCTGTGGATCATGAAGCCGGCCGGGTTGATGCCGAGGTCGGTACGATCGTCAATGACATTGCCGTTGCAGTCGATTTTGACCAGGCTCGTGGCCGTGATCTCATCAAACAGCAGGCCGTAAGGATTGATCAGGAACTCCTCCTTGTCGCCGGGCAGGCGCGCCGAGATGTGGGTGTGGATCAGGTCCGTCCAGCGGTAATGCGCGAACAGCCGGTAGCACGCCGCGAGATTGACCCGGACCTCCCACTCCTCCGGCGAGCATTGCCCTTTGAGCGTCGGCAGGGTCTTCGGATCCGTCCGTTTGTACATGACCATCTCCCTCATTGGCACTGTCACAGTAACACGCGCTGGCTTGGTAGGGACCGGCCGTATAGCGTTTGCTTATGGATAAGCTCTCATACCGCCGCCACCGCTTTCCGGGCATCGTCATCCAGCAGGCCGTCTGGCTCTATTTCCGCTTCGCTCTGAGCTACC
>CAMAWF010000134.1 GCA_945861895.1 Rhizobium sp. Q54 | reverse complement strand
GCAAGCCCAATGCGCCGCTTGTCCATCAAGGTTCGCCCGATAACCTCGTTGCGCGGTTGGACTGGAAAATCGGTGACATCAATGCCGCCTTCGGCGCCGCTCCGTATATTCTCAAGGAGCAGTATACGCAGCACCGCGGCGGCTGCCATTCCATGGAATGCCGCGGCGTCGTCGCAACTTTTGACACTTTCGCGGACCAGCTGACGGTATGGACGTCGAGCCAATCGCCTTACCTTATCCGCCGCTTCATGTCGCAGTACCTCGAACGCGAGGAAGCGACCATTCGCATCGTTGCTCCCGACGTCGGCGGCGGTTTTGGTCCTAAAGCCGCGCATTACCCGGAAGAACTTTCGGTGGCGCTCGCCGCCATGAAACTCGGCCGTCCGTTGAAGTGGATAGAGGATCGTCGGGAGCATTTCGTCTCGACCACGCAGCAGCGCGACCAGATATGGGATGTTGAGGTTGCGTGTGATGCCACGGGAAAGGTTCTCGGCCTCAAAGCGCGCGTGATACACGACCATGGGGCTTATGTGCCTTACGGATTGTTGCTGGCGCTGGGCTCTGTTGTGAATACGCCGGGGCATTACGCCATCAAGGCGGTCGATGTCGATATCGACGTGGTATTCACAAACGCGGTGCCCACGTCACCGATCCGCGGCGCAGGGCGTCCCTACGCCAACTTCATTCTTGAACGCACGATGGACACGATCGCGCGCAACCTGAATCTCGATCGAGCGGAGGTGCGTCGCGTCAATCTCGTTCGCGCTGACCAGATGCCTTATGAGACCGGCGGAAAGCTGATGAACGGCAAGCCCGTGATGTATGATAGCGGCGACTATATCGCCACGCTGGACATGGCGCTCAAATCGTCGGGCTATTCGAGTTTCGCTCAGAAGCGAGAGGAAGCCAAAGCGCGCGGCCGATGGCTCGGCATCGGCATCGGAAGCTATAATGAGGATACCGGCATTGCTCCGTTCGAGGGCGCACATGTCCAAGTGTCGCGTACAGGCAAGATCATCGTGACGACTGGCGCCGGTGCGCAAGGGCAGGGCCTGAAAACGATTCTAGCCCAGATTGCGGCCGACCAGTTCGGCGCCAAGGCCGAAGATATCTTGGTGAAAGTTGGCGATACCGATGCTTTTCCGATGGGTCTTTCGACCGCGGGAAGCCGCAACACGGTCCTTGCCGGTTCGGCTGTTTTTCTTGCTGCCAAGGAAGTGCGTGAAAAGTGCATCAAATATGCCGCCGAGATAATGGAAACTGACGAGGGTGATCTTGAGGTCTCCGACGGAGCTGTGCGGCTTAAGGGGGCGGCCGGTCAGAAGGTATCTCTCGCCGATATCGCCGTTCGCTTGACGGGCCAGGTCAACGTACCGGCGGCATCGGGCTTCTCGGCTGGTCTCGACGCGACGGCCTATCATGTCGTCGAGCGGCCGGTTTATGCCAACGGCACCAACGTCGCGATCGTGGAAGTCGATCCCGAGACGGGCCATGTGAAGGTGGTCGACTATTTTGTCGCCCATGATTGCGGCACGCTTATCAACCCGATGCTCGTCGATGGCCAGATCATCGGTGGGGTTGCTCACGGCATTAGTAATGTGCTGTTCGAGCGGATGATCTATGACCGCGAGTCTGGGCAACCTCAGACGACCAACTACGGTGAGTATCTATTGATTACGGCGCCAGAGATGCCGCAGATCCATCTCGAACACATGGAATCGCCGTCGCCGTGGAATCCGATTGGTGTGAAGGGAGCCGGAGAAGGCGGGACGATCCCGTGTCTTGCCGCTGTCGTCGGGGCCGTCGAAAACGCCCTGTCGCATCTTAACGTCACGATAAACGAATACCCGCTTTCGCCGGAAAGAATTCTGCAGTTGATGACCCAAAGTGTTGCCACCTCAATCAAGGCTTGAGCCCACCTGTGTGTACCGAAAAGCTCATCCGTATTGATTGACTGGCGGCATCACGTAACCTTTCTGGATCATGTTCACTCTGTGCTGGTTCGTCCTGTCTTTTTTGGCCTTGCTATTGAAGTCGAAAAGCCGGCTTGAGGCAGAGAACGCTGCGCTCCGACATCAGTTGACCGTTTTGCGCCGCAAAGTGCCTGGCCGGGTCAGGCTCACGAATAACGACCGCTGGTTCCTGATTCAGCTATATCGATGGTTTCCGTCGGTTCTGCAGGTCGTTATGTGTCGTTCAGCCTGAAACTACTTGTGCGGTGACATCGGAGGCTTTCGCCTTTACTGGCGTTGGAAATCCCAATCCCCGGGAGGGCGGCCACAGATCGAGCCGAATCTCCGCGTGTTGATCCTGCAGATGAGCATCGAAAATCCGCTGTGTGGCGCGCCGCGTATCCCCGGCGAACTGCTTTAGCGGGGGTATGAGGTCGCTCAGTCCACCGTTGCCAAGTACATGACCAGGCGACGAGGACCTGCACGTCAGGGATGGGGAAAGTTCTTGAGGAACCACGCGCCGGAAATTGCAGCCATGGACTTGTTCGTTGTTCCGACCATTGGCTTCAACCTGCTCTATGCCTTCGTCATTGTCCGTCTGAGCCGTCGACAGTTGGTCTGGATCAACGCTACAGCAAACTTGACGGCTGAATGGATTGCTCGTCAAATAACGGAGGCATTACCTTGGGATGTCGCCCCGCAGCACCTCATTCGCGATCGGGATCGTATCTACGGCACCATCGTAACACGCCGGTTACGCGCCATGGGTATTCGGGATAAGCCCACTGCACCAGCTTCGTCCTGGCAGAATGGATTTGCCTAACGGCGGCTCGGATCGATCCGACGCGAGTGGGTGGACCATTTCATTGTTCTGTATGAGGCGCATCTGCGCCGGCTGCTGCGAGCCTATGCCAGCTATTACAACGACATCAGAAAGCATCGGTCATTAGACAAAGATACGCCGGTCTCTCGACCAGTCCAGCGGACCGGTATCATCAGTTCGCGTCCGATCCTTAGCGGCCTTCACCACCACTATGTCCTGGGTTAGGTTTTCGGTACACACGACGTATTGCAGTCGAAATCAAGCATGACGAACGCCAAACTCGTTGATTTCAGAAGCGATAATGTCGCCCCGGTCGCATCCGAAGTGCTTCGCGACCTGAATGCCATGGCGCGCAATGCGGCCTCGCCCTATGGAGCCGACGATGTCACGGAACGTTTAGGCGCGTTGTTGACCGACGTTTTCGGCCAGACCGCGGTCGCTTGGCCGGTCCCGACGGGGACGGCTGCAAACGCCGTGACTATCACCCGGCCTCCTTCCAAACGGCGACGCCGTCGTTCCACACCAGCACCCACGGTGGGCGATCCGTCACCGATCACGACCGTCAACGGGTGCTCGCAACCGGTACAGAAGCGCGGTCGCGCATGCTGTAAAATCGGGAGGATTAAGATCCGTACGTATCGATTGGGTCGATTCGAACAGTGAAGGGAATCAACCCCCTTTAGCCTCTGCATGAGGATGCCGCCGCAGCCAGTCGGACAAGACCGACATAGCCTTTTCGGCCTCTTCCACGAGGAAGAAGTGGCTGCTTTTCTCAAAGACTACAGTCTCGGCTTTCGGGATGTGGTCTTGCATCAGCTTGGCAGTTCCCAACGAGCAGATCGGATCGAACCTCCCGGCCATGATGAGGGTGGGGCAGCCAATGCTGCCTATTTCATTCGTCGCGTCGTAGGTCAAGAGCGCGTCGGCTAGGTTTTTGTAAGAGAGTTGGTCGCGCGATTCGTCGCCGATGAGCCGCTCGATGATCGCCATCTGCTCGCGGTTGTTATTGAAGAATTCTGGGGAGACGAAGAACGGCAAGACATGTCGCGCCCACTGGGTCCAGTTCTTGCGCCACAACAGCAGTTCCCGCATGTTCTCGATCAGCTGCCTGCCCAAGGGATCGAGCGTAGCGAACGACGCCGCCATGGCAAGGCTGCGTACACGCTGAGGTGCCAGCAGCGCCATCTGCTGACCGATTGCCCCGCCCATGGAGCGCCCGACCACATGCGCGCTTTCGATGTGCAGGGCATCCATCAGGCGCAACGTGCTTTCTGCCATCTCCCGCATCGTGGTCGCGGCATCGACCTTGCCGCTCTTGCCCGATCCGGGATTGTCGAAAGCAACGACGCGGTAATTCGCCTTCAGCGCGGCGACCTGCCGCGTCCAAGCCGTGTAATCGCCGGCGAGCCCATGGATGAGGACGACAGCAGGTCCCGCGCCCTCATCGATGTAGTTAAGGTCCCATCGTCCCGCGCTAATAATAGGCATTGTTCTCTCCTTGGCGTAATCGGATCTCCGATGACCTGACGGATTTGTTGTACGAGCGACAGGGAGATTATTGCATTGACGCGGCCTGATCTAGTCACCTGAATCTAAAGCTCACCACATAAGGCCGTTTCACTTTTGGCAGAAGCGCTTGAAGGCCGAGAGGATCTCGCCGGCGGACTTGGTCCACTTGTAAGTTTTGGGTTCTCGTTGTGCCGCTGGATGAGTGAGCGGATGTCAGCTTCGAGCTGGCTGGTTTGAGGTGGTCCCACTTTCTGAGACAGCCGGCTAAGGTAGGTTAATGATACTGAGGATGACCCACATGAGGACGCGAGACGGTTTTCTGCTGATTTCAAGGCCAAGTTAGCCAACACCCCGAAACTATCAACCCTGCCCCTTTGGCGAGAAATGTTCGCATTCAAAGTGTGATTAGCGAAGCGTTTGTTCAGCTAACCTGCCGGACGTGAGAGCCCAGCGCGTAATCCATTGCAAATATGAACAAAATAATGCGGCGCACGCCAACCTTGCGCCGGCGCGGTCGGTGCCGCGTGCAGTGGTGCAAGAAATGCTCCCAAAGGTGGCTGACCTGCAAATCTTGATCACATCTCCATCCGGCTTATCGCAGATGTGAACGTCTGCTGCATACGAAAATTAAAGTTAAACGATGGATGAAAAACAAGTGCCAAAATTGTGACGCATTTTCTATAACAAGGCCGGTTTGATGGAGGAAATCAGTGCACCCGCGCGAGAGGTTAGCCTATTCACCAATAGAGAACAGACCGCCGCTCGCATTCCCGAAAGGCGTACGGCTTGTGGTCTGGCCGGTTTTAGCGCTGGAAGAGTGGGATATGGCGCGGCCAATGGCTCGCATGGTGATCTCGCCCCCGCAAGGCCAACCGATGCAGCCTGACCATCCAAACTGGAGTTGGCACGAATACGGCATGCGCGTCGGCTTCTGGCGATTGCGCAAGATGATGCTTAAGCTCGGCATCTCGCCGACCGTGACGCTCAATGCCCGGGTCTGCGAGACATATCCGGAAGTCGCGCAAGCCTGCGTCGATAGCGGCTGGGAGCTTAATGCACACGGCTATGACCAAGTGCCGATGCACAAGCTCGACGACCAGCGTGCCTCGATCGTGAAATCCATAGACATGATCGAAAAGTTTTGCGGTAAACGGCCGCGCGGCTGGTTCGGTCCAGGCCTTACGCAAACGTTCGAAACGCTCGATTATCTGTCGGAGGCCGGCATCGAGTATATCGGCGACTGGGTGCTCGATGACGAGCCGGTGACGCTAAAAACGAGGCACAAGCCAGTGGTGGCGCTGCCCTACAATTTCGAGATCCACGACATCGTCATGATGGCACTTCAGCACCATCCGTCTGAGGTATGGCACACGCGCGCGCTCGACCACTTCAAAACGCTCTATGCCGAATCGGCCGAGCGTCCGAAGATCATGGCGATCGCCTGCCATCCTTATTTGTCGGGCGTGCCGCACCGTATCGGCCATGTGCAACAGACCTTCGCCGAAATCCTTGCCCATGATGGCGTCGTGGCATGGGACGGCGAGAAAATTCTGGATTGGTATTTGTCATCGAGCAGCAGTGGCGGGACGAAATGAACCAACAGGCATACCCTTCCGTTTTCGTGCCGCACGACATCAAGGCGCCAATTCGCGGCGCGCCAACCGGGCCGCTCGCGGGCCTCACCGCCGTCGTCAAGGACATGTACGCTATCGCTGGCGAGCGCATGGGCTGCGGTAATCCCGATTGGCTCGCGACCCAAGAGCGGGCCATCCACCACTGTCCACCGGTACAGAAAATTCTCGACGCTGGTGCGACCATCACCGGCAAAACGATCTGTGATGAGTTTTTCTACAGCATTACCGGAATCAACGCGCACTACGGCATGCCGACTAACATGCGTGCGCCGGGCCGTGTTCCCGGCGGATCTTCGGCCGGATCGGCCGCCGCTTGTGGCGCCGGTATATGCGACTTTGCGCTCGGCAGCGACACCGGCGGGTCAGTGCGCATTCCTGCATCCTTCAATGGCCTATACGGCTTGCGCCCGACCCATGAGCGTATCGCACATGCCGGCGTCGCCGACATGGCGCCGAGTTTTGATGTGCCGGGTTGGTTCGCGGCAACTCCAGGCGTTTTCCGGAGCATTGGAGCAGTGCTGCTCGACGGGCAGCGCGTAACAGCTAAAATCGACCGCGTCGTAGTTTTGGAAGACGCGTTTGAACAGGCCGAAGAACCTGTAGCCACGCTGTTGCGCACAGTCATCGAGTTTATGACCGATGATGTGCCGCCGATCATCAACAGCCGCATCGCGCCCGAAGGTTTCGATCCTTGGCGCGAGGCGTTCCGCATCATCCAGGCCTACGAGACGTGGCAGACCTTCGGCGAGTTCGTTACCAAGGTTCAACCAAAACTTGGCCCCGGCATTCGCGAACGTATGGCATTCGCTGCAACTGTGACACAAGCGCAGGCCGACGCCAGCCGTCTCGTGCATACCGAAGCGCGTGAACTTATTCGTCAGGTCGCAGGGCCGGGCACCATCCTGGTACTACCGACTGCGCCGGCAATCGCGCCGCTCGCCGATACCCCGGCCGCCGCTCTGGACGATTTTCGTGCGCGCGTAATGCGGCTGACCTGCATCGCCGGCCTATCCGGTTTGCCGCAGATGACCATGCCGGCTGGCACCATCAATGGCTGCCCGATCGGGCTTTCTTTCATCGGTTGGGCTGGCGGCGACGAGGCGCTGCTCGATCTGTCTTGTAAACTCGCGCGCCATTGCGGCG
>CAMAWF010000133.1 GCA_945861895.1 Rhizobium sp. Q54 | reverse complement strand
GGTGACATTCGGATCATCACGAAGGGGCCGCCGGCATTGATCCAGGGTGGGTTGCCATTCAACAAGAACTTCACGCCGGGTCATGAATACGTGGGCGTTGTCGTCAAGCTTGGGCCTAGCGTGGACGAGTTCGCGGTCGGCGACCGAGTCGCGGTCGAGGTGCATTCCGGATGCGGCCGCTGCGAGCGGTGCCGCTCGGGCATGTACACGTCGTGCCTGAACTACGGCATGAACTACGGCGAGCGCAACAAGGGACACCGCGCAAACGGCTTCACCACCGACGGCGGCTTCGCCGAATACGCGCTGAACCACATCAACACGCTGGTGCATGTCCCGGACGGGATCGGCGACGAGGAGGCGACGCTGATCGTGACCACCGGCACCGCGATGTATGCGATCGACACGCTTGGCGGGCTGGTTGCGGGACAAAGCCTTGTGGTCACCGGTCCGGGTGCCATTGGGTTGCTGACGGTTGCCGTCGCCAAGGCGCTTGGCGCGCATCCGGTGATCTTGACGGGGACGCGCGAAACGCGGCTCGAGCTTGGCCGCAAGCTCGGCGCCGATCATCTCATCAATGTCCGCTCGGAGGACCCGGTCGAGGCGGTCAAGCGGCTCACCCACGGCCAGGGCGCGCACTACCTGGTCGAATGTTCGGGACATCCGAACGGACTTAACGAAGGCATGGACATGGTGATGCGCGGCGGGCGGATCTGCCTGGTCGGGTTCGCCAACCAGCCCGCAACAGCCGATGTCGCCAAGCTCGTGCGCAACCACATCTCGGTGTTTGGCATCCGCGGCGAAGGCCGCAGCGCCACCCACCGGGCGGCGGCGCTGGTGGCGCAGGGGCGGATCAACGCCAAGCTGATCCAAACCCACACTTTCGGCATGGATGAGGTGCCAACCGCCTTCAGATATAGCCGCGAGCGGATCGACGGCGCTATCAAAGTCGTCGTCAAGATTCGCGATACCTAGACAGACGCACGGCATTATCAGGGGATCGCCCGCTCGGAGAATCAATCCACTTGGCAGCTCTACGGGCGCTAGTTCGACGACAATGCCGCGCAATGCTGAATCGCACGGCGTAATACGACATCTCTATCAAGGAGCGCTTCCGATGGCTTTGTCGCCCCTCGTTACCACTGCTTGGCTCGAGGATCATCTCGCCGATCCCGATCTGCGCATCATCGAAGTCTGCTCGCTCCGGGACGACAAGACCTATCACGAGGGCCACATTCCCGGAGCGATGTGGGTCTACTGGAAATCGGCGTGTTGGCAGGACACCGATCGTGATTTTGTCACGCCCGAGGCAATGGCAAAACTGTTCGGCGGCATGGGAATCGGTCCGCATTCGACCGTTGTGCTCTACGGGGATCCCGTTCAGTACGGTAGTTACGCATTCTGGGCCTTCACCATGGCCGGGCACGCGAATCTGCGACTGCTCGACGGGGGGCGCCGGAAATGGGTCATGGAAGCGCGGCCAATGTCGCGGAATGTGCCGCGCTTTCCAGCCGTCGAATATCCGACGCCGGCGGGAACGTCGTCGATGCGGGTCGGCCGACGCAACGTACGCGACAATCTGAAACACCCGAAACGGTTACTGCTCGACCTGCGTTCGCCGGAGGAATACACGGGCAAGCGCGTGTCCGAATATTCGTTCCCAGTCGATCATGGCGCCGAGCGAGTCGGGCGTATTCCCGGGGCCGTCCATCTTTATTTCAAGGAACTGCTGAATGAGGACGATTCATTCAAGTCGGCCGCGGAGCTTCGCCGCATCCTCGCAGCGGCTGGTGTTGTCCCGGAACAATTTGACGACGTTGTCTGCTATTGCCGGCTGAGCCATCGCGCCACCATAAGTTGGGTCGCAATGACCCACCTTCTTGGCTACACGAACATCAAGATCTACGACGGCTCGTGGACCGAATGGGGTAGCATTGTAGGCTACCCCGTTGAGAAATAGAGCGCCTGGTTTCGCTCGGCGGTTGGTGCTCGAAAGCGGTCTTGCTAATTCGCCGGCTGCGATGCCGCCTTCAAGACCGGCGCCCAGCGCGTCACTTCCGCCTTGACGTAGGCGTCGAAGGCGCTCGGGCTGCGCTCTCGTTTTTCAGGGATCGAGCCGCCGAGATCGCCGATGCGCTTGCGCACGGAAGCGTCGTCGAGGGCCTTGTCGAGCGCGTCGCTGAGTTTGGCCACGATCGGTTGTGGTGTACCCTGCGGCGCGAAGATGCCCGCCCAAATACTCATCTGGTAGTTGATGCCGGCCTCCTTCGCCGTGGGCACGTCGGGCAGAGCAGCAAGGCGCTCCGCAGCGGAGATGCCGTAGGCTTTGATAGTGCCGCCCGCAACCTGCTTCGACACGCTGACAGATTGCTCGCAGAGGAAATCAACATGACCGCCGATCATGTCGTTCATGCCTAGAATGCTACCGCGATAGGCGACCAGCGTCGGCTTCACCCCGATTTCGGAGGTAAAAAGCAGGCAAGCCATGTGTGATGACGCGCCGATGCCGCCATGGGCTTGCTTCACGGCATTGCCGTTTTGCTTGAGGTAGGCGACGAATTCACGCAGGTCTTTGGCCGGAAAATCCTTCCTGGCTACAATGACTGCGGGTGAATGGGCGGTCGGGCCGACCGGAACGAAGTCTTGCGGGCCGTACTTAATATCAGGGGTTAGCACAGGGGCCGCCACGTGCGATCCCATACTACCGGCCAGCAATGTGTAGCCGTCCGGCGCTGACGCAGCGACACGACCGCTACCGATTGTACCACCGGCAGCGCCGACGTTCTCAATCACCAGCGACTGGCCGAGCGTCTTGGACATGTGCTCGCTGACAATTCGTGCGATCACGTCGCTCGGGCCCCCGGCTGGGAATGGCACCACCACCGTGATCGATCGAGTCGGATAGTCCTGCGCCTGTACCACCGTCGGTGCGGTATGCATGCTTATCAAACCAACGAATAATCCCAACATTTTCACTATATTATTCATCGGTTGCTCCTCGAAATTTCCGCATCGCCGTACTATTCTGCCTAGAGATCGGCCGCCCATCTTCCCTATACGGTGCTTCGTCATACGCCAAAGGTGAAGCGCGTGCCGACATTGGTCGTCACCAACTGGTTTGGCATTCGCCGACGCATGGTCTCGATAAAATCCGCGCCGGAGCAGTGCATTGGGATGACGACGTCGGGCTTGAGCCCTTCGAGCTCTGTCACCGTATGCTCGATATAATCCTGCGGCGCGGTGACCAGATGAAATCCGCCGATAACCGCATGGAGCTTTGAGACGCCCGACACCGCCATCGCCTGCTTGATGGTATTGATCAGCCCGACGTGACCGCACGAGCTTATGACGACCAGCCCGCGACCCTGCACGATGTAGCAGGTGGCGTGTTCGTCCGGATGTGTATCCTTGAGCAGCTTGCCGCGGCGCTCGGTCTCGGTAAAATGGTCGTACTCGTAAACCATCGAGCCGCCGCTCACCTGTTCGAATGAATTGCGCTCGATGTAGCCGGTCGTGAACGCATGCGAGAGATCGTGCGGCTCGTGGCAGCACACCGGCGTTACATGTTGGGCGGTAAGCATCCGACGATCGACCGAGCCCCACGAGATCGGATCTTTTGGATCGCCGAGGAATTTTTCGCGAAAGCCATCTTCGCCACCGTTGTAGAAGCACAGGTCGTTGCGCATGCGCGCGCGGTGCTGCAGCACGAAGCCGATTAGGCCACCAAAGTGGTCGCGGTGGGCGTGGCTCAGGATCAGCCCGTCGATCTTTGCGGGGTCGATGTCAAGCAAATCAGCGTTGCGCAGAACAATCTCTGGCGTATAGCCGAAATCCAACATGTACTGCGCCTTGGCGCCGGTTCGGTGGGATTCGAGATGCAGCGACAGGCCCCACTCGCAAGCGAGCGAAGTCATCTGACGACCTGGTACTTGGCCGACGTGCTCGATAGCCGTGAATGGATGCGTCATCTTCGGCAGGAAGCGCTCGTAGCGCGAGTCAACGACGACACGGACCGAAAGCCGGTCAACCATGGGCGCCGCGAATGGTTTCTTGGGGGCAAGACTTTGGCTCATCATTCGATCTCCCGTTGCTGCACCACCGCAATGACCCCGGGAGCAAATCAGCGAGGGGTTATCTCTGTCAACTCTACAACGGAAGCCTGTATGTGTTTTGGTGCGGGGTCTCGATGCTTGCTCGCGGAATTTCTTTCGTTAGCGCAAGCCCAACAGTTCGTTGCTCGCGACAAAAATCCAGAGGACTTCCCGGCAGGGCCTGGACGCGAAGATACCTTCTACGCTTGTACCGCCTCTCACGGTTTCAAGCTCGTTGCCCAGCAAGGGATGAACCGTCGGCAGTGGGAGGACTCGCTCCTTTGGATGACGGAAAAGCGCATGCCGTCGTTGCCACCGAAAGAGCAGAAGATTGTGCTGGACTACCTAGAGGCGACGTTTCCGCAGCGCATGCCAACGAATCGCGGCGGCTGGCAGAACCCATTCTCTCCGCGGGGTCGCGTAGCGCTACGTTTAGCGGGTGCACAACCGAAATTGCGGGAGCAGGTCGCCAGTGGCTGAAAACACAAGAGCTGCTAATGGTGAGAAAAAGTAAGTTGCGAGTCTAGAATACGAAGCGGTTGCGCTGAATCAAAGCGTCGCTTTTTCCTTCGGTCTTAAATTACAATATTCGGCCTTTGGGCTGCCTATCGCTAACTATTGGGTGATTCCATGATCGCTCGTATCGTGTCGGTCGCGCTCGCGGCAACCGTACTGGTTGCCGCACCTGCACGCGCACAGGACGCGCTTGTAACCTATAAATCGATGAGTCCGGAACTCGCACTCGATCTCGCTCGTGCCGCGCTGGTCGATTGCCGCAATCGCGGCTATCAGGTCGCGGTTGCGGTGGTGGATCGCTTTGGCGTGACTCAGGTCATGCTGCGCGACCGGTTCGCCGGTCCGCACACGCCCCCCACTGCGGCGAGCAAGGCCTGGACCGCGATGTCGTTCCGCACCAACACCGGCGATCTGATCGGCGTCAGCCAGCCGGGTATGCCGCAGGCGGGCTTGCGCAATTTGCCGGGGGCTGTGATTCTGGGCGGTGGCATCATGATTGAAGCCGGTGGCACAATGGTCGGAGCTGTCGGCGTCTCCGGTGCGCCGGGCGGCGAAGCGGACGACGCCTGTGCCAAGGCGGGAATTGCGGCCGTGCATGACAGGCTTGAATTCTAGCCGCCTGTAATCTCTGGGCTGTCGGCATTCGAAAAGGATCACTAATGGCTGAAATCGTGCTCGCAATCGGATCGTCGCACAGCCCGCTGCTTGCAAGTCCGCCAGAGGACTATCTCCTACATGCCGAAATCGATGCCAAGGGGCGCAAGCTGTTGGATAAGAACGGCAAGCCTTGCACTTACGGCGAATTGATCGCGCAAGCCGATCCCTCGATCAGGGATCAGATTTTGCCGGAGGTACTTGCAGAGCGGGCTGCCAAGTGCACTGCCAATATCGACAAGCTCGCAACGATCAGCGGCGACGCCAAGCTCGATGCGCTCATCATCGTCGGCGATGATCAAAACGAGCAGTACTTCGACGACAACATGCCATCGATCCTGATCTATTGGGGCGACACGATAAGCAACAATCCGCTCCAAATGCCCGACGATGCCCCTCAGTTCTGGCGAAAGGCGCGCTCCCAGTATCATGAATCGAGCGGCTCCCGTGAATATCCGGTCGATGCCAAGCTCGGCCAGCATCTGATCAGCTCCTTGATCGAGAGTGATTTCGACGTCAGCCACGCCAAGCGTCTGAGCAATCCGCATGGCGAAGGCCACGCCTTTGGTTTCGTGCATCGCCGCTTAATGGCTGCGAAGATCGTGCCGATTGTGCCGGTCACACTAAACACCTACTTCCCGCCCAATCAGCCACGTCCGCAACGGTGCTACGCACTCGGTCAGGCCATCGCGCGCGCTGTGCGCGGCTATGACGGCGGCGGACGCGTGGGGATTCTCGCGTCAGGCGGGCTCAGCCACTTCACCGTGGATGAAACTCTCGATCGGACGATGCTGGAGGCCTGCCGCCGAAAAGATGCGCAGGCGATTAGTTCGATCCCCGCCGAAAAGCTGAACTCAGGATCATCGGAAATCCGCAACTGGATTGCCGTGGCTGGAGCTGCCGAGCATCTGGAAACGACCTGGCAGGATTACGTGCCATGCTACCGATCCCTGGCTGGAACCGGTTGTGGAATGGGCTTCGCCGTCTGGTCGTAGTAGCCGCCGATCTTCTAGTCCAGCAGGTTACGAAGGTTCAGATCGTCAACCTCAAGGCCGCCAAGGCGCTTGCCCTCAACGTCCCGCTTCCGATGCTCGCCCGCGCCGATGAGGTGATCGAATAAGATATAGTCAATTCCGGTCTAGGACCGCTCCCCAGAGCTCGTATGCCGCCTTACGGTCTCGCCGTGGTTGAACGAGGATATCTAAAACCTCGCCTTCGCTGTCCACGGCACGCCAGACGTACAGCTGTTTGCCGTTGATGGAGACGAACACTTCATCGAGATGCCACCGCCCGTGTGGCCGCGGCCGTCCTCGTCTCAGCTTGCGCGCAATGATCGTGCCGAACTTTAATGCCCAGCGGCGGACCGTCTCGTAGGACACATCGATGCCACGCTCGGCGAGCATATCCTCGACGTCGCGGTAGCTCAGAGCGAAGCGGAAATAGAGCCAGACGGCCTGCTGGATGACGATGCCCGGAAAGCGGTGGCGGCGGTATGAGAGCTTATCCATGAGCGAACGCTATACGGCCCGTCCGTACCAAGCCAGCGCGTGTTACGTTACTGTGACAGTGCCCGACATCGAGCTGCGGTGATCTGGCCTCATTCCACGTCATGCGCGCTCACCTCTTCGCCGTTCGCGGCGACGAACCCTTGCCTTCGTCTTCGATGTTCAGCAGCTTGCGAAGCAGGCGGATCAATTCACTGCGCTCGCCCGGCGTCAGATCCTTGACCAAACGCTCTCGGGCGCGCCGGGTTACGGTTCCAAGCCGTCGGTTCACCTTCTTTCCCTCTTTGGTGATAAATATCGCGCGCACGCGACGGTCCGAGGGCGGTGCCATCCGAGTCAGAAGGCCGCGTGCGTCCAGCCGGCCGACGACGCTGCC
>CAMAWF010000132.1 GCA_945861895.1 Rhizobium sp. Q54 | reverse complement strand
CAGTTCATCGTTCGCAAGGACATGAAGCTACGTTGGCCGCGGGCCGAGACGCCGACCCACTGGCTGGTGATGGGACTCAATCCCGATCTAGACGAGGCGATGAAGATCGCCGTGCGCGAAACCATAGAGTTCATCACAGCAAAGTTTCCACACTTGACGCGCGAGGAAGCCTACATGATAGCCAGCGTGGCAGTGGATTATCACGTTACGCAGGTGGTCGATGGTACCAAGGGAATCCACGGAATGATTCCGAAATCCATCTTCAAATAGGAATTGTGGCCAGCCCCCGTTGGGTGGTGCGGGCCAAACTACGCCCTAGCGTCGATTGTAGTGCTGGCCGACACGATCCGCTTTTGAAAGACTGCCATCGTTAATTGCTCAATTGCATTATTCTGAATTGCTATTCGTCGTCGATATAACGATTGCTGCAGAGATTTGGAATCCTGTTGCTGAAATCCATGTTGGTCGGGTCGGGGCCATTATGCCTTGAGGGCATAATTCATTATGGCGTGCAACACTGCGGAAAGTGATAGCGTTGGGGCAGAGCCCCTATCCGGTCTCGCGCGAGCATTCTTCTACGCGGGAGAACGGTCACTGGTGGTGTCGAATTGGGATGTGCTGGATGACGAGACAGCGAACCTAATGTCTGATCTGTTCAGGATCAGCAGCCAGAACAAGTCGCTGTCCCATGGAGAGGCACTGCGGCAGACACAACTGAACATGCTGAACAATTCCAAAAACAACGAAGATGCTCACCCCCGTGTCTGGGCTCCATTTGTGGTCGTGGGGGAACCAGAAAAGCCAAATTGAATCCGGATCGGTCTAGCGCCACGGTAGCGTGCGTTATTTCCACAATCCGTCAACCGTCCGCCTGACACACGCGTATACCAACCCGTCACGAACCAAATCACACCCGAAAGCGCATCATTGATGATACAGCGTATGTCCGGCGTGACGGACTGCCACCTTCATATCTTCGGCCCGACCGCTCGCTATCCGTATACGGACAATCGAGCATACACGCCGCCGGAGGCGGCGTTCGCCTCATATGATACATTGGCGGCGAGCCTTGGGCTCGAACGCATGGTGATCGTGCAGCCTAGCGTCTATGGCAAGGACAACTCCTGCACGCTCGACATGGCCGCGGCGGCCGGCAAGGCGCGCGCCCGCGCGATCGCCGTCGTTGATGACAGCTTCAGCGACTCGCAGCTCAGCGAGATGAACGACCGAGGCGTGCGCGGCATCCGCGTCAACGCCCTAACGCCTGCGGGCATGCCGCTCGACCAGATTCGGAAGCTTGCCAAGCGCATCGCGCCTCTCGGCTGGCATATGCAGTTCTGGATCAGTGGGCCGCAGTTGGTCGTACTCGCCGACATCATCCGCGCGCTGCCGGTGCCGGCCGTTTTCGATCACATGGGCCAGTTCGTCGTCGATGGCGGCATGGAGCATCCAGAGCTAACGACTTTGCTCAGCCTGCTCAAACTCGATCACTGCTGGGTGAAGCTTTGCGGCTATCGCGTCTCCAAGAAGGGACCGCCCTACGATGACATCCGGCAGCCGGTCGCGGCGCTGATCGCAGCTGCGCCGACGCGCTGTGTTTGGGGCACCGACTGGCCACACCCGCATCTGGAGGGCCGTCCTTATCCGGATGACAAATTCCTGCTCGATCTGCTCAGTATTTGGGCCGGCGACGAGGCTCAGCTTAAGCGCATCTTGGTGGAAAATCCGGCAAAGCTTTACGGATTCTGACCGTCAGGCATTGGCGGCGTACATCGGCGATGGCTCTGGCATGCCGTTGATGGCGCGCCACACCCGTTCCGACGTCGCCGGCATCTCGACATGGCGCACGCCGAGATCGCCGAGCGCGTCGGCAATCGCATTCATCACGGCGGCAAGTGCTGGAGTGGTGCCGCCTTCGCCGGCGGGGCGGACGCCCAGGGGATGCTGCGGCGTCGGCACCTCGCTGATTTGGGCGTTGAAGAACGGAAAGTTGTGCGCGCGGGGCATGGCGTAGTCCATGAACGACCCGGATAGAAGCTGACCCGAGCCCGCATCGTAGACGCAATGCTCCAGCAACGCTTGTCCAATGCCCTGGACGATGCCGCCATGGACCTGGCCGTGAACGATCATTGGATTGATGGCCCGTCCAACGTCATCGACCGTGCTGTAGCGCGCAATCTCGACGGTGCCGGACAACGGATCGATCTCGACCTCGCAGACATGGGCGCCGTAGGCGTAGGCGGCTTCGTTAACGGTCTTGTCGCAGGTCGCGGCGAGCGGGCCACGCAGATCGTCGGGCAGGTCGTTCCGTTCGACCGCGGCCTTAGCGACATCGAAAAGTCCAAGGGTACGATCGGTGCCGCGTATCTTGAATCGTCCGGCGTCGAATTCGATGTCGACGGGTTCTGCTTCTAGTAGATGACCGGCGATCCGTCGGCCTTTCTCGATGATCTCGTCGGACGCGATCTTCATGATGTAGCTCGCCAGCCGCATGCCACGTCCGGAATGCGTACCGCCGCCAATCTTAACGATGTCGGTGTCGCCCTGGATCAAGCACACGTTCTCGATCGGTACCGCGAACCAGTCGCTCATCAGCTGGGTGAAGCTGGTCTCGTGGCCCTGTCCGTTCGACACCGTGCCGATGACGACGTCGATCAGGCCGTCCGAGCGGATGGTGATGTCGGTGCGTTCGCGAGGAATGCCTGTTGCGGTGTCGACGTAGTTGGCGACTGAGATGCCGCGGTACTTGCCGCGGCGCCGCGCCTCCTTGCGCCGCGCCGGGTAATTCTTCCAGTCGCTCTCCTCCAGCACCCAGTCCATCGCCTTGCGGTAGGCGCCGCTGTCGTAGGTCATGCCGAACGGATTGGTGTAGGGCAGTTCGTCCTCGGCGATCAGGTTGCGACGGCGGATTTTGACGCGGTCGAAGCCGAAGTCGCGGCAGGCCAGATCGATTAGCCGTTCCATGACGTACATCACCTCGGGACGGCCGGCGCTTCGATAGGGCCGGGTGGGGGAGGTGTTGCTCAGCACCGCGCGCGCGCGGAAGCATGCCGTCGGCATCCGGTAGATGCTGGACATGATCTCGGTGCCCTTTTGCAGCGGCGAGAAATTCGTCGTGTGGGCGCCGGCGTTACTGATGTTGGAGCCGCGCATCGCCAGGAAATTTCCCTTGCTGTCGAGCGCGAGTTCGGCCTCGACGGCGAGATCGCGGCCCTGGTAGTCGCTGAGGAAGGCCTCGTGCCGCTCGCACAGCCACTTGACTGGGCAGCCGACGCGGCGGGCCGCCCACGCCACCAGGGCAAATTCCGGATAGATCATGCCGCGCGTGCCGAAGTTACCGCCGACGTCATGCATGACAACGCGCACGCTCTCGAGTGGGACCGCCAGGATGGTGGCGAGATCGTTTTTCAATCGAACCGCGCCACCGCTGCCGGCATAAAGCGTTGTGCGTTTGGTCAGCGCGTCGTATTCGGCGACCGCGGCCCGTGGCTCCATCGGAACGCCGGTGATGCGGGGAATCCAGGTCTTGAATTTCACGACATGGGCGGCGCGTGCGAACGCGGCTTCCGTTGCTGGCCCGTCGCCCATCAGCGCATCGAGACAGACATTCGACGGGGCCTGCTCCCAGAGTTTCGGCGCGTCCGGCGCGGCCGCGGCGACCGTGTCGGTTACCACCGGCAGGATTTCGTAGTCGACCTTGATCAACTCGGACGCGTCGTTGGCGGCGTTAATCGTTTTGGCAATGACAATAGCGACAGCCTCGCCAGCAAACCGCGCCTTGTCGATGGCCAGCGGATAATGCGGGGCAGTGAAGATTGGCGACCCGTCGGTGTTGACTGGCACGATCTCGGCGGGATGGGCGACCAGCGGCATATGCGGAATGGGCCTGAGCCCGTCGTTGATCAGATCGCGACCGGTTAGTATCGCCAGCATGCCGGGCGTCGCGCCCGCGGCTCGCACATCGATGGACCTGATTCGGGCATGGGCGTGCGGCGACCGGTGGATCACGGCATACATCTGGCCCGGCAGGTTGATGTCGTCGCTGAAACTGCCGCGCCCGGTTACTAGCCGTAGGTCTTCCTTACGGCGGACCGGCTGTCCGATCCTGACATTGCTTGCCCCTGAGGTCATGGCATTCTCCAGCTTCCACCTTAGCCACCGCGCTCATCGATGTCAGGCGGCATGGCTTGGCGTGCGGATGTGAGCCGCGACGATTCGCTCGAGGGTACCCGATCCGCGCTGCAATCTTAACCCGCATTCACCGGATGACGCTCTGATTTCCGCAACGCTCACGCCGATTCAGATATAGGCATCAGTACCTTATCCTGGATCGAGCGGGGTGGTCATGGCGCACCCGGCGGGTGAATCAAAAGACGGTGTTCTCAAGCTCGATATCGACCGCCGTCTGATGCTGCAATTTTGCGGGTCCGTGATCACGTCCGATGCGGGATTGTTGGCGTACCGCGAACTCGACGACGCAATAGGGGTTGAGCGCGGTGGCTGGCGAGACGCTCGCTGATACACGCACGGGCAAGAACGGCCGCCATGCGTTGGTCGGTTTGCTGCGGCAGTCGGTGTTCGGCCGCCTCGCCGGTTACGATGATGTGAATGACGCCGAGCGGCTACGGCATGATCCGGCGATGCGCTGGATCGTCGGCGGCAACGCGGCTCATGGTAGTGCGGCTTCGCCGAGCCAGATGGGCCGCTTCGAGACGCGCTGGCTCACGGTGGGAAAGAACCTGTTGGCGCTTGCTGATCTTTCCGGTCGGTGAATCGACATCGTCTATGGTAGTCGTCCGCCGAGAGGCATCGTGCTCGATATGGATTCGAGCATGAGCCCGACGCATGGCAAGCAGGAGAACAGCGTCTGGAACGGGCACTATGCCTGCACCTGCTATCATCCGCTGTTCGTGTTCAATCAGTTCGGAGATCTGGAACGCTGTGCCCTGCGCCCCGGCAACGTCCACAGCGCAGACGGCCGGAAGGAAGTGCTCGAGCCGGTTGTGGCGCGTTACCGAGGCAAGGTCTCGCGCATCTATTTTCGGGCCGATGCCGGCTTCGCAAACCCAGAGGTCTACGAGTTCCTCCAAGCCGAACGGATCAAATACGCCATACGTCTACTGAAAAACTCCATCTTGCAGGGGCGGATAGGATATCTTCTCAAGCGGCCAGTCGGGCGACCCCCGAACGAGGTGCGTCGGTTCCATGCCAATTTCACCTATCAAGCCGGAAGCTGGACCAAGCCGCGCCGGGTGATCGCCAAAGCCGAGTGGCATCCGGGCGAGCTTATTACGCGTGTCGGCTTCATCGTCACCAATCTGTCGCGCCCGGCCGAGCGGGTGGTCGCCTTCTACAACAAGCGTGGGACGTGCGAGCACGTGGATCAAGGAAGGCAAGGGTGCAATCAAGTGGACGCGGTTGTCATGCCGCTCGTTCGCCGCCAACGCCGTGCAGCTCCAGCTTCATGCGCTCGCCTACAATCTCGGCAATTTCTTGCGCATGCTCGCAACACCGGAGCCGATCAAGGACTAGTCGCTGACCAGCCTGAAGAAGAAGCTGATCAAGATCGGCGCGAAGATGGTGAACCACGGACGCTATGTCGCCTTCCAGATGGCCGAGGTCGCCATCCCACGGCAAATGTTCCAGGAGATTTTGCGGCTGATCGCGGAACTACGGCCACAGCCACCACCAGCACCTGCGTGAGGCGCCCGATGGTCATGTATTCAAGGGCAGCCGACGGGAGGAGTGCGTCCAAATGCCAGCAAAAATAGTCAGATCAGCCCCTCGGCCGCCGGTCGGGCTGCCCGAACGGCCAGTAATGCGTCGGCAACTCGCGTCGGTCTTGTGGCAAGGCCGTAGAACGCAAATACTCACCCCGGTTCGGGAGTCATCCGGGGAATCCCGGGTAAACGCCGCTGAAGCGTTTGCTGGAAATAGACGAGAACCGTATGGCAGTCATTCGCAATTTTATGCTTACAGACGATCCGTGACATCTGCCATGATGCGGACAATAACGAATTCCAAGGAGAGAGCGCCATGAAGTTCCTTGGTTTCATCGCGATCGCCACTGCCGGAGTCCTTGCTTCTGGGCAGGCGTTTGCTCAGAAGCTCGAAAAAGTGCCGATGCTCATCTTCGGCCCGCCGTCGCTTGGCGCATTCCTGCCGCCGGTCATCAAGGCCAAGAAATTCGACGAGAAGCACGGCATCGATATCGTTTTCAGCGAACGCCCGCCGGACGCCTATATCGTGCAATTCAATTCCGGCGAGTTCCAATTGGGCGGCAGTGCCGCGTTGCTGAACGTCGGCCTCGCCGTAGAGAAGGGCGTGAAGGTCGTCTACCTGTTCAACATCTTCAATTACTGGTCCTACGTCGTGACGTCACGTCCCGACGTGAAGACGTTGAAGGATTTGGAAGGCAAGGAGATGGTCGCCGCCAAGAGTACGTCGGCTTACCGAATCATGACGTGGTTCGCCAAGCAGCAGGGTGTCAACATGGACAAGATCTCGGTGGTGAACACCGCGCCGCCGGGCTTGGCAAGCTACATCCTCGCCGACCGGGCAGCGGCAGTGCATATGTGGGATCCGGGCTACGACCTGCTGAAGTCGAGAAAGCCAGACATACGGACGCTCGACCTCAAGATTCCGGAGACTTGGAAGAATTTCACCGGCGGCGCGGCTATTCCCTATCTCGGAGTCGCCGCGCACACGTCGTGGGTCCAAAAGAACCAGCATCTCATTCCGAAGCTGTTCAATACCTACAATGATGCCGCTGAGTGGACGCTTGCCAATCCGGAAGAAGCCAGCGCTATTGTCGTCGACAAGGCGACGCCCGAAGCCCAGAAGGGCGTGGCTCAATTAATTCGTGCGAACGAGAGACTTGGCATGAAAGTCCAGTGGCCGTCGGAGGTTCAAAAGGACATGCTCTCGATTTATAAGGTGGGTGTCGATGTAGGCCTTATGTCGAGCGATCCCGGCGCGCAAACTCTCTATTCCGGTCCCAAGCAATAGAGTGGTCACTAGCCCGCGACAGCCTGCATCAGCGCTGCGATCTTTATCGTCGCGAAATTGGTGAAGGTATCGGACACGGCATACGGCAGAACGATCTGGTCTCAGAGTCGGTCCGAAATCATCGTGATGGATTGCAGAGCTTTCGTAGCATGAGCCTGATCGACGCGAGACGCAGGAACACGAGCGCATTGCGGTTTAGGTTTTCCCAGTCCTTTGCGAGGCGCCGGCATCTACCAAGCCAGGCGAA
>CAMAWF010000131.1 GCA_945861895.1 Rhizobium sp. Q54 | reverse complement strand
CCGAAGGCGAATGTGAGGACGAACAGTCGATCGATATTGATGCCGATGGATTCCGCCATGCGCCGGTTGTCGACCGCCGCGCGGATCTGGGCGCCCAGCCGCGTGCGCTCGAAGCCAAGCCAGAGCCCGATCATGATCAGGACGCCGATCACGATCAGCACCACGCTGTAGGTGCGGTATTCGATGAATCCGAGATTGAGCTGGCCCCGGAGCATCTCGGGCAGCAGCAGCGGCTGGTTTTCCGGCCCGACAATCAGCGTCACTGACGCGATCATCATGAAAACGAGGCCTATGCTAAACAGCACCTGATCGAGTTCGGTGGCCTTGTAGAGCCGGGAATAGAGCAACCGCTCGAACGCTACGCTGACGAGCCCGATGGTGACGAAACCGACCGCAAGCGCGGGCAGAAACGGCACGCCCCAGCGGTTCATAGACAATACGATCACATAGCCGCCGAGCATGGCGAAGCCGCCATGAGCGAGGTTCACGAAACCCATTAAGCCCATGGTGACCGACAGACCGACCGACACGATAAACAGCACCATGCCGGCGGCCATGCCGCCCAGGATCATGCTGGCAAAGTCGATGCCGAATATCACGCGTGGTTCCGCCCGACCTGGAAATTAGCCAAGGCCGCCGCCCGCCGAAGCGGACCGCGGCCTTGGTCATGCCGAAACGTCCGGAGCTAGCGCCGAACGATTATTTCGGGGCGCAGGGTCCGATCTTGAGTTCCTTGCAGGGGTCCTTCACGGCCTCGATCTTGCCGATCTGCTTCTGACGCAGCCTGCCGTCGCTGCCCTTCACCACCTCGGACAGATACTCGTTCATGACGATATCGCGGGTGGCTGGATCGATCATGATCGGGCCGCGCGGGCTGTTGTACTTCCAGCCCTTGAGCGCCGCGAGCGCCTTGTCGGTGTCGATCTTGCCCTTGAGCGTCTGCACGACATGGACGATAGCGGCCATTCCGTCGTAACCGCCAACGGCCATGAAGTCGGGTGTGGTGTCTTTGCCATACTCTTTCTTCCACGCCGCCACGAAACGCTTGTTTTCGGCATTGTCGAGATCGGCGTTGTAGTGGTGCATGGTGATCAGGCCGAGCGCAGCATCGCCCATCGCTTGCAGCTTGGTATCCTGGGTGATGTCGCCGGGGCCAATCAGCTTGATGCCGGCCGCGCGCATGCCGAGCGCGCCATAGGTCTTCACCACCGCCGCGGCATGATCGCCGGCCGGGATGAAGACGAAGAACACGTCAGGCTTCTTGTCCTTGGCGCGCTGGAAGAACGGCGTGAAATCCGGCACCGCGCCGGGCCCGCCCATCGGGATCTCATCGATCACCTTGCCGCCCGCTCCTTCAAACGCCGTCTTGAACGCAGCCAGCTCGTCCTTGCCGGGCGGGAAGTCGGTGTAGCCGACCACCGCGGTTTTCGCCTTCAATTGCTTGGCCGCGGCCTGACCCATTGGATAGCCCGAATGCCACATGCTGAACGAGGTCCGCACGTAATAGGGTGACGTATTGGTGATGTGCGCGGTACCGGCGTTCATCAGAATGGCAAGTTTTTTGCCGGCCGTTACGATCGGCGCGGTTGCGAACGCGTTCGGCGAATAGATCCAGCCCGCGAGGATATCGACGTTGTCCTGCGTCAGCAGTTCCTGCACCGCGATCTTGGCGTCGGCGCCGGCCGGATTCTTCACATCGCGTTTGATCAGGGTGATTTTGTAGGGTTTGACCTTGTCGGCATTGAGCTTGAGGTAAAGCTCCATGCCGCGGTCAACCAATTGGGCAAACTCGGCGCCGATGCCGGTATAGGGCAGATTGACGCCGACCTTCACTTCCTGGGCCTGTGCCAGGCTAGCTGCGCCCAAAAGCGCCGCCAATGCTACGCAAATCCGCTTCATCATCATCGGTTTCCTCCCATGCAGAATTGGCCGATACTAGGGCGAAAGCCGCAAACGGCGCAAGCAAAGCGCGAGGCGATATAACCTCGGCCACTGGCAAATCATGTGACATAGCGCTGCATTACGGGGAATGCCGCGCCGCCGGCTGCCGTGTGGGGAAGGCGCGCGGCCTCAGGCCGCGCTTTTTGCCGAAATTGTAGCCACCGACGCCGCGGTAGCGGACCCGTCGTGGTTCAGACGCTCACGGAAGAGATCGAGCGAGGCCACCTCGACCCGGTTGCGCCCGCGCTCCTTGGCGAAATACAGCGCCTGGTCGGCCTGGGCCAGCAGTTCCGGCACATTGAGCGCCGCGGCCTGGCAATGCACCATGCCGATGCTCACCGTCGCTCCTGTCGGCCGATTGTCAACCTCCAGCGCAGCCTCCGCGAAGGCCTCGCGAATCCGCTCGGCCACAGCCAGCGCCTTGTCGTAACTGGTATCGTAGAGAATGGCGGCGAACTCCTCGCCACCGAGACGCCCGATCAAATCGGACCCGCGCATATTCTCGCGCGCCACATCGGCGAAAACCTGCAGCACCCTGTCGCCGACCGCATGGCCGAAGCGGTCGTTGATCGACTTGAAGTGGTCGAGATCGATCACCAGCACGCCGGTTGGGCGCGGATTGCCGGCGTAGCGTTTGGCAAGCGCCGCACCGTCCTGCAGGAAGGCGCGGCGGTTGGCTATGCCGGTGAGCGGATCGACCATCGCCGCGGTCTTGTGGCGGAATTCCGTACGCTCCTTCGCCATGGCCAGCAGAATGAATGCGATCGAGATCGTGAACAACAGCGCCTCGAAGGAAAGAACGGTGAGCCAGACGCTGCCGAAAACATGGTTGGTCGACGTCACCGGCAGGATCGCGATCAGCGGCGTGCGCAGCAGGAACAGCGCGCCATGCGCGAACAGCATGAAGATCGCCGGCCAGCGCGACACCAGCGGTTCGCTGCGGCCGCGCCAGAATTCATGAGCCGTGAGCCAAGTGTAGGCGGTGATGATCCCGGACGCGAGCAACACGCGCAAATCCACCGCCTCGGAAAGCACCGGCAGACGACAAACCAGCAGCCACAGCACTGCGCCGGTCACCAGATAGACCGGCTCCACCGGGCGGCCGTCGAACACGCGCGCGCCGGTCCAGGTCACCGCGAAGGCGGTGAACAGAACGGCATTGGCGAGATCGATGGAGATGAGGTCGGGCACCGAACCGAACATGCCGAACAGCACGACCGATGCCGCCCGCAACAAATGGGCAAAGCCCCACCACGCCACCGCGCGGATCGCCGTGTTCTGCACCCATGCGAACAACAGCAGCAATCCGAGGATCGCTTCCACATAGATGGTGACCATGAAGAGGGTATTGACGTCGAGATTCATTGCAAACCGCACCCGGTTGAATCGGCTGGAAACCTGGTTGCGCTGCCGGTCCCCTTGGCCAGAAATAGCGCCCCGGCAGGAAAAAATAGGTGAATTCCCGCCACTAGCGTCCGCCAATGCGCGGTTATGGTTTCGAGGTCGTTTCCAAATCCACCGGCGAATGAGAAAGAGCTTCTCCCCGCCGCGCGATCCGCAGCCGTCACCGCCGCCAAATACCCGAAAATGCAGAGAAATCCGATCTTGTCGGCACCGGACCAGTCCTCTAGCTTCTTTGCGCTCACCGCAGCTTCCGAGTTCGTTTAATGCAAATCCGCAACGGCATCGTCGAAGCCATCGGCAATACGCCGCTTATCAAGCTTGCGCGCGCCTCGGCCGCGACCGGCTGCACGATCCTCGGCAAGGCCGAATTCATGAATCCCGGCCAGTCGGTGAAGGATCGCGCCGCGCGCCAAATGATCCTGGAGGCCGAGAAGCGCGGCGAGATCAGGCCCGGCGGCCTGGTGGTGGAAAGCACGGCCGGCAATACCGGCATCGGCCTTGCGCTGGTCGCCAATGCGCGCGGCTACCGCACGCTGATCGTGATCCCCGATACGCAAAGCCAAGAGAAGAAAGACATGTTGCGGCTGTGCGGCGCCGAACTGGTCGAGGTGCCCGCGGTCCCCTACAGCAATCCGGACAATTATCAGCACATCGGCAAGCGCCTGGCGGAGCAGTTGCGCAAGAACGAACCGAACGGCGTGCTGTTCGCCGATCAATGGAACAATCTGGACAATCGCAAGGCGCATTACGTCTCCACCGGCCCGGAGATCTGGCAACAGACGGACGGCAAGCTGGACGGCTTCATCTGCTCGATCGGCACCGGCGGCACCATCGCCGGCGTGTCGACCTATTTGCGTGAGCAGAAAAGCAACATCGTGATCGGCGTCGCCGATCCGCGCGGCGCGGCGATGTACAATCTGTTCGCCCACGGCGAAGCCAAGGCCTCGGAGGGCGGTTCCATCACCGAAGGAATTGGCCTTGGCCGCGTCACGCGGCTGATCGAGGACATCAAGGTCGACAAGCCCTATCTCGTCACCGACGAGGAAGCGGTGCCCGTGATCTTCGATCTGCTCGAACACGAAGGCCTGTGTCTCGGCGGCTCGTCGGGGATCAATGTCGCCGGCGCGATACGGCTGGCTAAGGAGCTGGGGCCGGGCCACACCATCGTCACTTTGCTTTGCGACTACGGCACGCGCTACCAGTCGAAGCTGTTCGATCCGGCGTTCCTGCGGTCGAAGAAATTGCCGGTGCCGGCGTGGCTGGAGCGCAAGTCGAATATCCGCGTGCCGTTCGAGAAACCGTGATCGACCGACCTTTTTCCTTGTTCCGGTTGCGCGCGGGGAACGGATACACGATGCTGCGGATTGACACGGTATCCCCTCCAGATCGCGAGAAATTATGAGTACATCACCAACGAGCCGCTGGCTTAAATCGACCGAATGGCTCGCGCAGCACATCGCCGACCCGAACGTTGTTATCGTCGACGGCTCCTATTATCTTTCCACGCAGAACCGGGATGCGCGGGCGGAATATCTTAGCGGCCATATTCCCGGCGCGACGTTCTTCGACATCAACAAGATCGCGGACGGCTCGACAGATTTGCCGCACATGCTGCCGGGCCCGGATCAATTCGCCGAGATGGTGGGTGCGCTTGGCATCGGCGACGGCGACACCATCGTCGTCTATGACGGCATGGGTTTGTATTCCGCCGCGCGGGTATGGTGGACGTTCCGCATTTTCGGCGCCAAGAATGTCTTCATTCTCGACGGCGGATTTCCGAAATGGCAGGCGGAAAAACGCCCGGTCGAAGCCGGCGAAGCAAAACGCAAGCCGCGCAGCTTCAAAGCCGAAATGAACACCGGCGCGGTGGCGATGCTCGGCGATGTGCAGATGGCGCTGAATACACATGGCGCGCAGGTGGTCGATGCGCGCGCCGCCGACCGATTTCGCGGCGAAGCGCCGGAACCGCGCAAGGGTTTGAGTTCCGGCCACATCCCCGGTTCGTTCAACGTGCCGTTTGCCGGCGTGGTCGAGAACGGCACCCTCGCCTCGCCGGAGCGCATCCGCGAGGCATTCGCCAAGGGCAAAGTCGATCTCGACAAGCCGGTGATCGCAAGCTGCGGCTCCGGCGTCACCGCCGCGGTGCTGTGGCTCGCGCTCGACGCCATCGGCAAAGAGCCGAAGGCGCTGTATGACGGTTCCTGGGCGGAATGGGGCGCGCGGCCCGATCTGCCGGTCGAGAAAGGCTAGACGCCGTTTTGTATTGCCGGCACTGGCCGGCTTTATTAAAAATGCAACGCATAGCTCGCTTCAAAGCGAGGGTGGGCCAATGATCTTCCGCCAGCTGTTCGACAGCGTCTCCGGCACCTACTCCTACCTGCTCGCCAGCAGGCCGGGCGGCGAAGCGCTGATCTTCGATCCGGTGCTGGAAAAAGTCGACCGCTACCTGCAACTGGTGAAGGAACTCGATCTGCGGCTGGTCAAGGCGGTCGACACCCATTTGCATGCCGACCACATCACCGGTCTCGGCGCGCTGCGCGACCGCACCCGCTGCATCACGGTGATGGGCGAAAACACCAAGGCCGATGTGGTTTCCATGCGGATCGGCGAAGGCGACAAGCTCACGGTCGAGGGCGTGAGCCTGGATGTGCTGTACACGCCCGGCCACACCGACGATTCATACAGCTTCCTGATGCGCGACCGCGTGTTCACCGGCGACACCTTGCTGATCCGCGGCACCGGCCGCACCGATTTCCAGAACGGCGATCCGCGCGCGCAATACGAATCCCTGTTCGGCAAGCTGCTTAAATTGCCGGACGAAACGCTGGTGTTTCCGGCGCACGACTACAAAGGCGAGACGGTATCCACCATCGGCGAGGAGAAGCGCTTCAATCCGCGCCTGCAAGTCAAGTCGGTGGAAGAATATGCCGCGCTCATGAACAGTCTCAAGCTGCCGAATCCAAAGATGATGGACGTGGCGGTGCCGTCCAATATGCGGGTCGGTCTGGCGCAACAGGATATCGCGCGCCGCGGCTGGGCGCTCACCGCGTCGCAGGCGATGGAGCTGGTCGGACGCGGCGATGTCGCCTTTGTCGATCTGCGCGAAAAAAGCGAAGGCGACAAGCACGGCGTCATTCCGGGATCGCTGCATGCCCCCTACACCGACCTGCAAGACAATCTGCGCGCGGGCGGCATGTTGCAAAATCTCGCCGCGGCGCCAGGCAAACGCGTGCTGTTCTATTGCGCCTTCGGCGAGCGCTCGGCCATGGCGGTGCAGGCGGCGCAGGACGTAGGGCTCGCCGCCGCCAGCCATATCGAGGGCGGCATCGACGCCTGGAAGAAGGCGAGCGGACCGCTGGTGCGCTGACGCCAACACCGGATATATAAAGTTTGGATCAGTGCAACACGGCCCAAAGGGAGTTGTCATGAGCGTGGGATTTCTCGACCACTTCAATGTGCGCACGCGCAAGCTCAAGGAAACCGTGCGCTTCTACGAGGACGTCCTCGGGCTGCAAAACGGCGCGCGGCCGAACTTCAGCTTCCCCGGCGCCTGGATGTACAGCGACGGCCGCGCCGTGCTGCACTTGGTCGATATTTCCCCCGAGGACGAGCCGCAAAAACCGGACTCCGGCGTGGTGCATCACGTGGCGTTTGTCAGCAAAGGCTTTAATGCGATGAAACAAAGCCTGAAGGGAAAAGGCATCTGGTTCGACACGCGCGAGGTGCCGGGCGGCGATCAATGGCAGATTTTCGTTCGCGATCCGAACGGCGTCATGATCGAACTCAATTACGACACCGCGAAAGAGTCGCTCGGCCGATAGAGTCCGATCCATTGAGCGTGAAGCGGCTACCGCCTCGGCAGCGCGCTCCCTCTCCCCGCTTGCGGGGCGAGGGTTGGGGTGAGGGGGCGTTCCGGCG
>CAMAWF010000130.1 GCA_945861895.1 Rhizobium sp. Q54 | reverse complement strand
CTCGACTGCGGCAACCACCCGCTCGCGAAGATCAACCGAATAAGGCTTTCCCATCCATGCTGGCCTCCGATCCAGTCGCAACCTTGAATCAGAGCGCAGGCGATTTGGGAATCAAAATCCGATTCGGCTTTAAATCATCCCGCTCTAGGGTCTGCAATAAACGGGGAGAATATCGAGGTCTCCTGGAAAATTACTGAGTGCACTGGATGTACTGGGAGTTATGTGTGCGGAGCGATGCTCCGCGATGTTGAGATTGCGGTCGGTCAATAAACCCAGATTACGTCTCAGCAAACCTGTGCGGGCAGCTGTCCTGAAATACTTGCCCGCGCCATTTCTCTTCACAGGACGTCACACTATAGATTATGGCGCACTGTTAGGCGATTAAGAGCCACCTCACCCATGCGCGAATTCCCAATACAATTCCCGCGCCTTGCGGTAGAGCGGGCCGGGCTGCAATGAGCGCGCGTCGATGCGGTTGACCGGCATCACCTTGGAATAATTGCCGGAGGAGAATATCTCGTCGGCGCTCTCCAGGTCGCTGTAGCGCAGCGTGGTCTCGATCACGCTGACGCCCGCCTCGCGCATGAGCTTGATCACGCGCTGGCGGGTGATGCCGTTGAGGAAAGTGCCGTTCGGCGCCGGGGTGAACACCACGCCGTCCTTGCCGATGAACAGATTGGCGGTGGCGAGCTCCGCCACATTGCCGAGCAAATCCAGCACCGCGCAATTGCCGAATCCCCTGTTCTGCGCGTCGATCAGCATGCGCGCATTGTTGGGATACAGGCAGCCGGCCTTGGCGTCGACCGGCATGCATTCCATGCTCGGCTTGCGGAACGGCGACAGCGTGATGGAAAAGCCTTCCGGCTTGCGCATCGGCGCCTCGTAGAGCGTGAGACACCAGCGGGTCGATTCCGGATCGGGCGCGACCAGCAACGCGCCGCCCTGCTCGGCCCAATACATCGGCCGGATATAGAGCGCCGCGTCCTTGTCGAAGCGCTTGATGCCGTCGGCGGTCAACCCCAGCCATTGTTCGGCCGTCACCGCCGGTTTGAGATGCATGCTGGCGGCCGAGGCATTCACCCGCGCGCAATGCAAATCGAGGTCGGGCGTCACCCCCTCGAAAGCGCGCGCGCCGTCGAACACCGAGGAACACAGCCAGGCAGCGTGCGTGCGCACGCCCATGATCGGGATGTTGCCCGCATGCCAATCGCCTTCATAAAAAGTCCAGGTTCTCGACCAATCCGGCTTCGACCAGCCCGCTCCCGCCGCCATTCAATTCTCCAAGCACTCGATTGTGACGCGAAATTCTTTGCCCTTGCGCCCGCACTTTGCAACCATAGCGCATGATTCCGAAAAAGCCTGCCCCGGATTTGATCCGGGGCAGGCGCCTTTTTCGGAAAAGCACATGCGCCAGCAAACGGCCCGGCCGGGAGGATACCATGTCGTCCATTTTCGTCTTCGATGCCTATGGCACGCTGTTCGACGTGCATGCGGCGATTTCGCGCTTTCGTGAGCAGGCCGGGCCGGACGCCGACCGCATGTCGGAGATCTGGCGGGGAAAGCAGCTCGAATACACCTGGACGCTGACGCTCGCCGGTCACTATGTGGAATTCTGGACGCTGACCGAGCGCGCGCTGGATTTCGCGCTCGCGCGCGTGCCGTCGGTCGACAAGGCGCTCAAACCGAAACTGCTGGAGGCCTATTTCAAGCTCGATGCCTTCCCCGACGCGCGCGCGGCGCTGCGTGCGCTCAAGGCCAAAGGCTGCAAGACCGGCATCCTCTCCAACGGCTCGCCGAAGATGCTCAAGGGCGCGGTGGATGCCGCCAATATCGGCGGCGACCTCGATGCCGTGCTCTCGGTCGATGTGCTGAAAATGTTCAAGCCGCGGCCGGAGGTCTACCGTCTGGTCACCGATCACTACAAATGCACGGCCGGCGACGTGACATTCGTATCGTCCAACCGCTGGGATGTGATGGGCGCGGTGTCGTGCGGTTTCCGCGGCATCTGGGTCAACCGCGGCAAGATGCCGGATGAGTATCTGGATTTCTCGCCGCAAAAAACTCTGGGCGATTTGAGCGGATTGGCGCAACCGCAATAATGATAGAGCCTGTATGTTGACATTTGTATGTACAAATCGCCAGAGTGTCAAGCGTGAGCATCAAGGCGTCCGGCTTCGATTGAGACGCAGGCAATCTACAGAAATGTTGCGAGCACAGCGTCACGGTCGAGAATATCGAGGCGATGTTCGCCAATCCAATTGCAGTGGTTCCCGATCCCGCTCATTCCCGGATCGAGGAACGCTTCAAGGCAATCGGAACCACCGCCGGTCGTCATATCCTGGTCGTGTTCACGTTAAGGCGGCGTCAGGGCGATATTTTGATCCGCCCGATCAACGCCCGCTACATGCACCGTAAATAGGTCGCGCATTATGAAAAAGAAATTACCAAAGCTCAGAACCGATAAAGCGGCGGAGGCGTTCGTCGCCAAATCCGATCTCACGCAATACGACCTGTCGAAGATGCAGATGGTGCAATTCGAACTGGCTCCGAAAGCTGCGCGCATCAACATGCGGCTGCCGACCGGCCTCCTGAAAGCCGTGAAGGTCAGAGCCGCGCGGCGCGGTATTCCCTACCAGCGGTTCATCCGGCAGGCGCTGGAACGCGCCGTGAAGCCTTAAGGTCACCCCGCCAGCGCCGCCAGAATCCGCGCCCAGCTGCGGATGCCCTTGTGGAAGCACTTGAGGTCGAACTTCTCGTTCGGCGAATGCACGCGGTCGTCGTCGAGCGCAAATCCCACCAGCAACGAGTCCATCCCCAGCACGCGCTTGAAATCGTCGACGATCGGGATCGAGCCGCCGGCGCCCACTGTCACGGCCTTCCTGCCCCATTCCTCGGCCAACGCTGCGCGCGCCTTGTTGAGCGCCGGATTGTCGAACGAGAGTTGCACCGCCGGGGCGAGGCCGAAATTTCCGAATTCGACCCGGCAATCCGCCGGCAGCCGCGCGCGCACAAAGGCGCGGAAAGCGTCGCGGATTTTCGCCGGGTCCTGCGTGCCGACCAGGCGGAACGAAACTTTCGCCGAAGCCTGTCCGGGGATGACGGTTTTCGCCCCGTCGCCGGTATAGCCGCCGACAATGCCGTTGAACTCCGCGGTCGGCCGCGTGGTGATCTGCTCGATCAGCATGCGGTCTTTTTCGCCGGCCGAGGTTTTAAGCCCGACCTGACCGAGAAATTTTTCCGCCGTGAGGCCGAGCCCCTTGAGATCGGCCCTGATGTCGGCGGGCAATTCCTTCACGCCGTCATAAAATCCCGCCAGCGTAACGCGGCCATTGTCGTCATGCAGCGCGGAGAGGATCTTCGCCAGCAGCCGGATAGGGTTCTGCGCCGCGCCGCCGAACACGCCGGAATGCAGGTCACGGTCGGCGCAGGTGATCTTGACGTCCTCGTAAACAAGGCCGCGCAGCGAGGTGGTCACCGACGGCGTCTCGCCGTCCCACATGGCGGTGTCGCACACCAGCGCGAGATCGAGCTTGAGCTCGGCCGCGTTGTCGCGCACGAACTTGAACAGATGCTGCGAGCCGCATTCCTCCTCACCCTCGATCATCATGGTGATCGGCAGCGGCAGCTTGCCGGTCACCGCCTTGAAGGCGCGGCAGGCCTCGATGAAGGTCATCGCCTGGCCTTTGTCGTCGCAGGCGCCGCGCGCGACGATGATCTTGCGCCCGTCGGGCAAAGTCTCGATGCGCGGCTCGAACGGCGGCGACTGCCACAGGTCGAGCGGGTCGACCGGCTGCACGTCATAGTGGCCGTAGAACAGCACGCGCGGGGCCGCAGCGGCAGCGTGGCCGTTGGCCTTGGCGACCACCACCGGATGGCCGGCGGTGGGGCGGATGTCGGCCTTAAAGCCGATGCTTTCGAGGTCGGCCGCCACATGCGCGGCGGCGGCGCGGCATTGCTCCTTGTAGGCGGGGTCGGTGGAAATCGATGCGATCCGCAAAAGCGCGAACAGCCGCTCCAGGCTGTTGTCGATATCCTTGTCGATGCGGTCCAGCACCGCCTCAAGAGTGCTCATGCGCAAGCTCCTTTGACAGAAAACCAAGCTAGCAACGCAACCTTAAGCTGGAAAGCGGCGTTAGCACCGCGCCAGCTTGCAAAAACCGCGCATCGGCGGCATGCGGGAGGCGCCGGCGATCGATTTCATCGCACACCGCCAAAAAATCCACGCCATGCCCAAGCTCAAGCCCGTTCCAACGCAATCGCCCAGATGAAAATGCCGGTGCAAGGCTTGTTGCAGCGATCTTAGTTTCTTTGTTTACGGTTCCCAAAGCATAACGGCGTTCAACCACCGTCCAGCGATAAAGAGTACCGATGTTACTTCTATTAAATTTGCTAGAGCTATTCACGGGTGGATTGGAAAAAAGTTCCACTCGCATCGAATGACCGGCGCGATCTCCGGTCTTTACACGCACGCCGGCATGCAGAATGAATTTTTCCCGCCATCCACCCTGCCCGGCGCACGCAACCCGGCGCGCGCCACTTTGCACTTGACACCATCTCGCGACCGGCGCGCGCGGACACATCGACCGCGTACAAGCCATCGCGTTGCGCTTGTATTCCGCAACAGCGGCGTTCATTATGCTGCCAACCTGCCGAGCGTGCGGGCTGGTGAGGGGTCATGGACGAGTTGCTAGGACGTCTCGTCGCCAAGGTAGGTGTCGACCGCGTTGCCGCGGAGAAAGCCGTTGCCATCATTCTCGACTTCCTGCGCAAGGAAGGTCCCGCCGACAAGGTGCAAGCCCTCATCGATAAGCTGCCCGGCGCCGAAGCCCTGTTGCAATCGATGGCGGCAAGCGCGGGCGGCGGCATGTTCGGCATGGGCGGCATCATGGGTGCCGGCACCAAAATGATGGCGGCGGGACTGAGCATGGGTCAGGTGCAAGCCGTGACCCGCGAAGTGATCGGCTTTGCCCGCGAAAAAGCCGGAGAGGATGCCGTCGGCGAAGTCGTCGGCGCAATTCCCGGCCTTGGCCAGTTTGTTTGACTGTTTCGCCGCGTTCTGCGGCGAAAGATTATATTGTGAATACGGAAAGGAGTGAGGCGTCGCAATGTCCTATCCCATCACTCATATCGAAGACATCGACCGGGACGTGGCCGCGACGCTCAAGTCGGTCGGGATCAGATCGACGGGAAGGCTGCTGGAAAAGGCAAAGAGCCCGAAGGACCGCAAGGCACTCGCCGCCAAGACCGGATTCAACCAGAAACGCATTTTGTGCTGGGCCAACCAGGCCGACCGCATGCGCATCAGGGGCTTGGGGCGGGAATATGCCGAACTGTTGCAGGCGGCCGGCGTCAATACAGTAAAGGAACTCAAATTCCGCAATCCGGCGAAACTCGCGCAAGCGATGGCGGAGGCCAACAAGAAGCGCAAATTGGTCCGCTTGCTGCCTTCCGAGAAGGTCGTGGTGCGCTGGATCGATCACGCAAAAAAGCTTCAGCTCAAGATCAGCTACTAAAAATCCAGTCATTTCGGGCACTTGACAGTATTGCGCGGACCGCGCAAAGCGACCGCATGAGGCCTGCCGGTTCCCTTGCTGCAACCCGCGACGCCGCGCCCACGGCTGCGGAAAACCGCCTTTCCGCGCTGCTGGCGAAAGGCCGCCCGCTGGTCATGGGCATTCTCAACGTCACGCCGGATTCGTTCTCCGACGGCGGGCAATTCTTCGATTCCGCGGCGGCCATCGCCCACGCGCGCCGCATGGCGGACGAAGGCGCCGACATTCTCGACATCGGCGCGGAATCCACGCGGCCCTATGGCGGCGCGGTTCCGGTGTCGCTGGAAGAAGAAAAAGCCCGGCTCGCGCCGGTGCTGCCCGCGGCAGTCGCGCTCGGAATTCCAGTATCGATCGACAGCATCAAGGCGAAGATCGCCGCCTGGGCGCTGGAACAGGGCGCCAGCATCGTCAACGACGTGTGGGGCCTGCAACGCGATCCCGACATGGCGCGGGTGGCGGCCGAGCATCGCGTGCCGGTCATCATCATGCACAACCGCGACGCCGCCGACGCCAAGCTCGACATCGTCGCCGAGGTGACCGCCTTTTTTTCTCGCTCGCTCGACATCGCCGCGCGCGCCGGCATCGCCCGCGAGAATATCGTGCTCGACCCCGGCATCGGTTTCGGCAAGACGCCGGAGCAAAGCATCAGTTGCATCGCCCGCCTCGATGCGTTCAAAAGCTTCGGTCTCCCTCTGCTCGTCGGCGCCTCGCGCAAGCGCTTCATCCATACGATCATCCCCTCCGAGCCCGGCCGGCGGCTTGCCGGCTCGCTGGCCGCGCATATGCTCGCGGTCGAGCGCGGCGCGGCAATCATCCGCGCGCATGACGTGGCCGAGACCGTGCAGGCGCTGCGCGTCACCGCCGCCATCCGGGGTGCCCGATGAGCGACAGGATTTTCGTCAAGGGGCTGAGCCTGCACGCCTATCACGGCGTCATGGCGCACGAGGCCAAGGTCGGGCAATCCTTCGCCATCGACCTCAAGCTGGAGATCGATCTCGCCGCCGCCGCCCGCTCCGACAAGGTGGCCGACACCGTTTCCTACGATCAGGTGGTCGATACCGCCAGCAAGGCTTTTTGCGCGCAGCGCTATCGCTTGATCGAAGCCGCCGGCGGCGCGGTGGCCGACGCCATTCTGGCGCGGTTTCCCCGCGTCCGCACAATTCACGTCACCATTCACAAGCCGCATGCGCCCATCGCCGCCACGTTCGACGACGTCGGCGTCACGCTGGTGCGCACGCGCAAGGGTTAAGCGCGATGCCGCAGGCGCTGCTGGCGCTCGGCGGCAATGTCGGAGACAGCCGGGCCATCCTCGACCGCGCGGTCGCCATGTTGTGCGACGGCAAGGACGTGACGCTTGCGGCGCGCTCGTCCGATTACCGCACGCCCGCCTGGGGCGTTAAGGACCAGCCGCCCTTCATCAATCTGTGCATCGAAGTTGCGACCGCGCTGCCGCCGCGCGCGCTGCTCGACCGCGCGCAGAACGTAGAGCGCGCGCTCGGCCGCGACCGCGCCCATGAGCGCCGCTGGGGCCCGCGCACCGCCGATATCGACCTCATCGCCTATGACGACCTCACGCTCGCCGAGCCGGGCCTGACGCTGCCGCACCCGTTGCTGTTCGAGCGCGCCTTCGTGCTCGTGCCGCTCGCCGAAATCGCGCCGGATCGCATGATCGCCGGCCGCCGGGTGAAGGAGGCGGCTGCCAGTATCGATGCCGGCGGCATCGAACGGCTGGCGGCACGCTGATCTCCCTCTCCCCGCGTGCGGGGAGAGGGTCGGGGTGAGGGGGCGTTTCCACGCACTCGG
>CAMAWF010000129.1 GCA_945861895.1 Rhizobium sp. Q54 | reverse complement strand
GGCAGGTCGCAAAAATATGCAACAATTTGCTGCTTTGGATTTCAGTCGTTGCCAACTATGAGACATTTGCTCTCGCCAAGCGGTTCGGCCTGAACAAAGAGGAACTGATCTCAGCGTTGATGGTCAGCACCGGGACTAACGGCACGCTGCACCGTTGGGAGAAAATGACAATGCCTTGGGTTCAAAAGGATCTGACCATTGGACTGGCATTCGCAGAGTCGCTCGGCGTTGGCCTGCCCATGGCGGGACTGACCAAGCAGATGTTCAAGCTTTACAAGTTGCCTCTCGTGCGCGGCAACTAGACTCCCCAAACCCGAGCCGTCATCAGGATTCGCTTTCCATGGCTGACAATTCCGAACTTGCCTTGAAGCTGCTGAAGGCCTGGCGATTTTTCTTCGACAAGGGCTTCATCGACGGATTCGGTCACATCAGCGCGCGAACGGCCGATCCCAATCGGATGCTATTGTCCAGGCACAACCTCGGACGCGACGCCAAGGTCGAGGATTTCGTGATTGTCGATCTCGAAGGAAATCAGATTGGCACCTCCGCTCCTTTGCCTGGGGAGTTGCCGATCCATGTCGAAGTGATGCGACGGCGCCCCGATGTCGGAAGCGTTGCGCATTTTCATAATACTTATGCGACGAGTTTCTCGATGGCGGAGCCCGAACTTCGCCCGACCTATTTTCCAGCGGCGATCTTTCGCGATGGGATTCCGATCCATCCCGATTCCCGGCTGATCAACAATCGCGAGCGCGCCATTGCCATGGCGGCGACACTTGGTTCGCATCGTGCCGCACTTCTCAAGGCGCATGGTGTCGTGGTGACCGGCAGGGATGTAGAGGAAATGGTCGCATCGGTCTTCATATTGGAGGACAACGCCCATCGTACCTGGATTGCCGCTTCGATGGGCAAGGTGCAGTACCTGACTGAAGATGCAATGATCGAGATCGAGCGCGAAATCCTACAAAATCGAGGCCCCTTCCGTCGGATTTGGGCGCTCTGCGAAAGCCATTCCGACAGCTTGCGGGACTAGCGGTTACTCGCCTGTTCCGATTGGTCCCGTGCGGATTAGCGAATATTCCGTAACGCATCATTCTGCGAATCCAATCGGCGGCAGCGGCAACCGACTTTCACCGACGAGTTGCGTAAACTCCAGTGCGTGGTTGGCCTGTTCGGTTGCGCCGTATAGTTGGTCAATCGTTGAATCCCGACGACCGCCGGAAAGGGCCCGCTGCCGGAAGGTCTGTAGATTCGGGCCAGCAATGACACGTCGCCAATCCGGCGATATTCGACGTCTTCCGATGTCACGTCACAGCTTGCAGCGGCGGAGACATTCATGATGCAATATCCGAGAGGCAGTGCAGCTGTGCGGTAACGGCTGAAGCGCGGCTCACTTCGCCGACGCGGAAAGCGCCTTTGCGATGGGCGCCCACCTTGCGGTTTCCGAAACGAAGAACTTCTGGACTTCCGCCACCGACATATCGCGGGCTTCGAAGGTATCCCTCTCCAGACGCTGTCGAATGTCTGGCTCCTGCAGGATTTTACGGATCTCGTGGTTGAGCTTCGACACGATGGGGGCCGGGAGATTGGCAGGACCGGAGATCGCAAACCACGACCCCGATGTCAGGTCTGGGTGGCCCAATTCCTTGAAAGTCGGCACATCGTGAAAACCAGGAAGACGTTCATTGCTTGAGATTCCCAAGGCGTGAAGGGTGCCGCTTCGCACGTGCGGGGCACCGGTGGAGTACGAAATGGTCGCCACGCGCACATGGCCGGCGACCAGGTCGAGCATCGCGGGGCCGGCACCTTTGTATGGGATGTGGTTTAGCACCAGCCCTTCCTTACGGCCCAATTCAGCGCCGAATAGGTAGCCATAAGTTGCCGTGCCCGATGACACATAGTCGACCGGCTTGTTCTCGGCTTTTGCCCAAGCCAGGAACTCACGATAGTTATTCACATTCAGTGACGAATGCACGAGCAGCCCCGCGGGAACGCCGCCGAGATATGCAATGTGAGTGAAACTCTTCACACCGTCGTAGGTCGCAGTCCCGTAGAACGCCGGTGCTATGACGTGGGATGCATTCCCGGAGACCAGGAGAGTGTAGCCATCCGGGTCCGCGGCCGCGACCACGGCCGAGCCGATCATGCCGGCGGCACCGCCCCGATTGTCGACGAAGAACTGCTGGCCCAGCGCCTTGGTCAAACCTTCGGCGATGAGACGGCCAAGAGTGTCTGAAGCACCACCAGCCGAAAACGGGGCGACAAGCCGGACCGGTTTGGCCGGCCATTCCTGCGCGGCGGACGGCACGGTGAGGCAGGTCGCCAGCAATGCTACCGTGGCAGAAAGAGTAAACCGCATGAGTTGCTCGCGTTGTTCCGTTGCCAAAGTCCGCACGTATTCGCTTGATCGGAGCGCGGTTGGTACGCGGCGCAAGCGGATGCGTCGCCATTTCTATCATTCCGCGCCGGCCGATTGCTAGAAGCCCTGCGCCCCAAACGTGCGAACGACGAAACGGATTGTCGCAGGCTGCACAATTGCGAGAATACTTTGGTCTCGGCCCCGGATATCTATCAGTCGTAGGCCATCATTCGCAGCGGCCCGACCTGTCCGCCGTCAATATCGATGGCCGAACCATGGACCCAGCCTCCCTTCGACGACACGATGAACCGGACCATACCGGCCACATCGGCCGGTGTACCGAAGCGCGTGATGTCGAGCTCCTTGCGATGTTGTTCGATCGCCTCTGCCTCGCCGAGCCCGGTCTTTTTCATGATGATTGCGAGCCGGTGCTGAAAACGGTCGGTATCCACCGAGCCCGGATTGACGGTGTTGACCTGGATGCCGTCCTTCTTGCCGATCTCGGCCAGCGCCTTCATGAAGGCCAGGCTCGCACCGATCACGGTCGCCCCGATCATATAATCGGCGACCGGGGTGCGCGCGCCGATGCCGGAGATGAACACGATCGAGCCCCCGGTCTTCTTCAGAAGCGGCCAGACCTGGCGGCATAGGCGGACATGGGCAAAGAACTTCAGTTCAAATCCATCGTCCCAGTCCTGATCGCTCATGGTGAGGAAATTGCCACGCCGCGCCGACCCAGCATTGCAGACCAGGATGTCGAGATGGCCGAAGGATCGCTCGACAGCGGCCACCAATCCCGCGGGTTCGGCGCCGGCAGTGAGGTCCGCGGCATGAATGGCGGCTTTGCGGCCCAGCGACACGATTTCGGCCGAAACCGCCTTCAGCTTGTCCTCACCGCGCCCGGTGAGCACAACGTCGCAGCCTGCACGTGCGAGTTCGAGCGCAATGCCGCGCCCGATGCCTTGGCTCGACCCGGTCACCAGCACGACCTTGCCGCGAAGTTCCTCTTCCATTCGATGCTCCGACAGGGTTGCGTTTCAACGATCCGAAACGGTCGTTCCGAAAATGGCCAAGGCCCGCAGCCTCACAGATGTAGTAGCCGTTTCGCATTGCCGAATAAAATCTTGTCCTTGTCATCCTGGCTCAGCGGGACCCTGGCCATCCACTCGACGCCCTTGTCATTCTCGATATAAGGCCAATCGACCGAAAACAGGACGCGGTCGATACCCAATTCCATGATCGAGCACAGCAAGGCCGGGGTGGAAAAGTTGCCGCTGGTCGTCACGTAGAAATGGCGGCAGAACTTCTGGCGGAACGAGCGGCCGAACTTCGGATTGCGCGAAAGCGACTCGTCGATGCGTTCGAGCAGGAACGGCAGCGTCTCGCCCAGATGCCCCAACACGATCTTCAAGGTCGGATGTTTTTCGAAAACATTGCCGAGCACCAGCCGGATCGCCTGAGTCGCCGTCTCCACCGTGTAGCCCCAGGCAGCGCGGACCAGCATGGGATGATCCTTTGCGTAGTCCGAATAGTAGGCGCGAACCACGTCCGGGTGCGGATTCGACGGATGCAGGTAGAGCGGCACGTCGAGCGCCGCCGCCCGCTCGAAGATCGGTAGGAAGCGGGGATGATCCAGCCATTCGCCTCTCGACCGGCCGTGCAGCATCGCTCCCTTGAACTGCAGAGCGGTCACCGCGCGCTCCAGCTCCTCGGCCGCCGCTACGGGATCGTCGGTCGGCAGTGCCGCGAACGCGGCGAAGCGAGTGGGCTGCGAGCGCACGATGGCATGGAGCCGGTCGTTGACACCGCGCGCCATCGGCACGGCGCGCGTGGCTTCGAGGTTCTGCGTCGCCGGAGAATTGTGCGACAGGACCTGGAGCATGATCCCGGCCTGATCCATCTCCTTGAGGCGCAGCGCTCCGACATCTTCGAGCCGCTCTCGAATGGCGGGCGCCTTGGCCGCATCCGCACCGTCGAATGTCGCGGTCAGTTCGGCGTCGGCGTAGTGCTCTTCCAGAGCGATGATTTTCGCAGTCATGTCATCTCTTTCATGTCGGTTTGGCGGGCGCCGGTGCAGCGGCCTGGATCAGTTCCCAGACACGAACAGGCGACAGCGGCAGTTCGCGTGGTTCGACGCCGAGCGAGGACAGCGCGGAGGCCACCGCATTGGCGATCACGCCGGCAACCGGAATGATGCCGCCTTCGGCCGCGCCCTTGGCGCCCAGCGGATTGTTGGGCGACGGATGCATCTCCAGCGCAATCGATTTTATCTTGGGAAATTCGGCGGCGGTTGGCAGGAGATAGTCGGCATAGGATGCGGTCAGAAGCTGGCCATCCTCGTCATATTTGAGGTGTTCCAGCAAAGCGCCACCTAGCCCCTGCACGATAGCGCCTACGGTCTGGCCATGGACCGTCGCGGGATTGATGATGCGTCCGACATCTTCGACCGACACGTACTCCAACACTTGGACGTGACCGGTCCTGGGGTCCACCGCGACATGCGCTGCATGAGTACCGTAGCTGTAGGTCCGCTTGTCGCTTGCATAGGTGCCCTCGGCGCTCAACATCTCGGTGCCGATCTCTGCGAACGTCAGGACGCGGCCGTCCGGCGCCAGGGCCTTGCCTTCGGCGACCGTGACGCCCGCGGAGTCGCAGCCGAACCGGCGGGCCGCGCCTTCGCGGATAACGTGGCGCAGCTTTTCCGCCGCATCGAGAATCGCCGATCCCCCCATCACCACCGTACGCGATCCGTAAGTGCCGTATCCCTCCGCGAGATAGTCGGTGGAGCCGTGATAGACGCCGCGAACCCGATCGAGGGGCAGTTCGAGCGCATCGGCGGTGATCTGGGCGAAGGCCGTCTCCAGCCCCTGCCCGACGGCTGACGATCCCACGAACACCGACACCGAGCCGTCGTCGTTGAGTTCCAGTCGCGCATTCTCCCTGGGACCGGACGCTCCGCTCTCGATGTAGCAGCCAACGCCGAGCCCGTGATAGCGGCCGTCGATCAGTTGGCCCTCGAATTTTTCCTTTTCACTCCAGCCAAACTCCCTCAGGCAGCGATCGAAGGTGACGCGATAATCGCCGCTATCGCATGAAGTGCCGGAGTTGTAGGGCATCACGATTGGAAGTTCGTAAGGCATTTGGGCTGCGGCAATCAGGTTGCGGCGCCGGAATTCCAGCCGGTCAAGCCCCAGGTCGCGCGCGGCCATGTCGAAGAGTCTCTCGCGGAAGTAGTCGGCCTCGAACCGTCCCGGGCCGCGATAGGTTCCGGCCGGAGTCTTGTTCGTGACCAGCATCGAGGCGTCGAAGTGGATGTTGGGAACGCTGTAGGGCCCGGAAATGACCTGAGCAACGTTGCGCGCGGGCGTGACAGCATTGGTGCGGATGTAGGCGCCGATATCGGCGTAGGCATGGCCACGGAGTCCAAGAACCGTTCCGTCGCGCCGGCACGCGATCTCAATATCGCAGGCCATGTCGCGCGCGTGATTGGTGGATAGAAAATGCTCCCGTCGATCCTCGATCCATTTGACCGGCCGCCCTGTCAGGCGCGCGGCGAACGGGATCAGGCAATCCTCCGGATAGTATTCGCCGCGAACCCCGAAGCTGCCACCGGTGTCGTTCTCCACCATCCGAATAGCGTCGACGGGCAAGCCAAGGTGCCCTGCCAGCACGCGGCGAACCGCAAACGGCACCTTGCTCGCGCCCCAGACCGTCAACTGCGCGTTTACGGGATCCCATTCCGCCATCAAGCCGCGCGGCTCCATCGGGATCGCGCTGTGCCGCTGCACAATAAAGCGCTCGCGCCGCACGTATTCGGCGGCGCGAAACGCAGCATCGCTATCGCCGCGAACCGCGGTCAACGTAATCGGGCGGTTGCTCGCCGTCCCATCGAACAGCAGGACCTTGTCGTTTGCCGCCGCCTCCCGGCTGGTCACGGCGGCGAGATGCTCTATGTCGAGGATGACATGTTCAAGAGCGTCTTCCCCGATGCCGGCATTGTCCGCGATCACGACCGCGACCGGTTCTCCGACATAGCGGACCCGATCCACGGCAATAACCGGCTGCTCGTAGGGAAGGAATGCCGGCAGCGGCTCCTGCCGCAGCGGAATTTTCGGGACGGCGGCACCAAAATCGGCTGCTGTCAGCACGGCATGTACGCCTGGCAACGCCAGCGCCGGACCAACGTCGATTTCACGAATCCGGCCGTGCGCCACCGGGCTTCGAAGAATTGCTGCATGCAGCAGGCCCGGGCGCACCACGTCATCAACATACTCTCCGCGCCCGCGAAGAAGCCGCAGGTCCTCGAGCCGCTCAATCGGGCTTCCAATCAGGGAGTTGCGACCGCTCACCGCGCTGGTCTCGAATGTCCTGCAGCAACCATTCTGTCGGAAACTCCCTGCCGAGACCGGCCGCTTTGTTGTCGGGCCCACAGACGGGACCACTCGCAATATTAGTTTAGTGGTGGCTGCGGCGCTACGGCTCGCTGAGCGGCGACATGATGACCTCCGGAGCCGGCGGTCGGTGATCTCGTCGCAAAATAGTTGGGGTCGAGATTCTTCGCAAAGCCTACGCGGCGATAAGCGCTGACAAGGAATTCCTCGCCGAAGCCGCAAGGGCCTCCATGCATCTGCGTCCTCAGACAAGCGGTGAAATCGCTGCTCTCATCAAAGACGCCGCAGCGACATCCAAGCCGATCCTCGATCGCGTCTCGCGAATGCTGAGCGGAAAATAGATGCTCCCTTCAACTTGGCGCCCGGTTCTCGGGCCCCCATTCAGTTCGCCAGCCCAATGACGTAGCGGGTCTCCCCAAGCCGGCGCTTGAGGCCAGTCCAAGTTATTAATCGGCGCGGGGGCCTGCCGCCGATTAACAGACAGCGCACACTTGCCTCGCCGGCCTGCAATTAGCCTGCGCGCGGCTTGGCTTAAATGAAGACAGGCCTTAGTTCGTCCACGCATTACTGATCCGCAAGAAGTCGGCGAACCGGTGCGCCGCGTCGGAATTCTGTTCAGATGGGCTGAATGCCAGTCGAATTTGCAGCGGTATCGGTGCGACGGTGACCGGAACCTCCTTTAATAGTCCGGCTCTAAG
>CAMAWF010000128.1 GCA_945861895.1 Rhizobium sp. Q54 | reverse complement strand
TCGGGCTTTCTTTCATCGGTTGGGCTGGCGGCGACGAGGCGCTGCTCGATCTGTCTTGTAAACTCGCGCGCCATTGCGGCGCGTCTGCATAAGGCGAAAAACGATGGCGAAGCTAAGCAAGGCTGCGACTAAAGCCAAGCCGAGGAAGGCTAAGTCGACACTGCGTTCGTCGCCCGGCAAGAAACACGAAAAGCCGTTCCAGCTCGAAGAAGCGACCATCGACGATCTGCACAGCGCCATCAGAGCTGGCAAGACGACGGTGGTTGCCGTCGTCCAGCACTATGTTGAGCGTGTGCGTAAATATAATGGCGTCGCCAGCGTGTTGGTGACGGAGGACGGGAAGCCGGTCGCGGAAGCAAAAGGCACCGTGCGGGGGCAAACAGCTCTGCAATTTCCCACTGAGACCGTAAAGGCCACTGAGATCCTACCGGATCTCGACAAGTATCAAGGTCCGCCGCTCGAGTTCGGCCGCATGGAGGCGACTGCCTCCGATCCGAAGGTGCAACAACAATTCGGCATGATTGCCGGCGTAAAGAACGGCACCCAGTTAAATGCGCTGGCGACGCTGAACATCCGCGGCGAGCGTTCGGTCACTTGTCCCGGCGACTATGACCGGCATCCGTCCGATGGCCCGCTGCCTGAGGGTGCGCCGGCCGTGTGTGAAATCCTGCGCCGTATGCCGGACGCCTTGGAGCGCGCGGCGGAGCTGGACAAGAAATACGGGCGCAATCCGGACCTCAAAAAGATGCCGATGTACGGCGTCGTGTTTTCGTTCAAGGATCCGTTTGATACCAAGGATATGCGATCGACTGGCGGCGGCGATGCGCGCTATGACGCCGATTTTCCCGCGCGAGACCACGTGCTGGTCGAACAATTGCGCAACAAGGGCGCGATCATTTTTGCCAAAGCTCTGAACACCGAATATAACGGCCGTCCGGAAGCGCCGCCGATGGCCGGCGGATCAAGGCCCGACAAGGTGCTACCTTCCGTGCTGGGCTATCAGCGCAGCACCTGGGGCGGTAATCCGGCCAACCCTTACGACACTACCCGCGCAGCTTCGCTCGGCTCCAGTTCTGGCTCGGGCGTGTCGGTTAGCGCCAATCTAGTGATGTGTAGTCTGGGCGAGGAGACACGCGCTTCCTGTCGCGGGCCGGCCAATCACAATTCAGTGGCGTTGATCCTGCCGCACAAGGCAATGCTCGGTTTCGACGGCGGCGCAATCGGCGCCGATATCTACATGGACCGCAGTGGCGTTCTGGCCCGCACTGTCGGCGATGCAGCGAAGGTTCTCGATGCGTTGAAGGATCCTGTGCACGGGTATTACGATCCGCGCGATCCGTACACCAGCGTGCCGCGCTCCTCTGTCCTGCCGACTCCTTTTACCAGCCACACGGAAAAAGGCGCGGCCAAGCGTTCGCTCAAGGGCCTGCGCATCGGCATTATCCGCGAATCAATGACGGTGCCGAAGGGGTCGATGACCGAAGTGCCGATCGTCAACGCGGCGGCACAGGAAATCAAAACGGTCCTTGGCGGCAAGCTCGGTGCGACCTTGGTTGAGTCTTCGCACCCGCTGTGGAAGCGCGATCGCAGTCTTGAGCTCATGACGGTGGACCATACACGGGCGCTCGCGCGGCTGGCGCCGGTGTTCATGCCCGACCTGTTTTTCCGCTTGAATTCGGACGGTACGCCGCAGTTCCCGGACTTTGCCGCCATGATCGAGCCGACCGAGTTTGCGCCGGGGAAAGTATTCGGCGGCGGCACCATGAAGCCGATCGATTACTTCGTTGATCTGGTGGACGGACGCATTGCTCCGCCGTCGAATTTCGATATTGGCGCCATCCAGCCGCAGGCTCCCGCCAACGCTTTCAAGTTTCATATCAACCAGTACCTGTCGCGCCGCGCCGCCGACTGGAAAGAGAAAGGTATTGCCGAGACACTGAACAATTTCACGGCGCTCAACGAACGTTCCAAGTTCTGGGGCGACGATCAGCGCGCCGAATTCGAGAACTGGGACCGGTTGTCAGACATGCGCAATCCGCTAGGTGAGCGCCAAGGCATCAACGAGCGCATCATGCTGCGCGAGCTTCTGCGCCGAGCCGACATGATGGTGATCCACGAGAACCGATTGGATGCACTGGTGCGCCTGCATACGCCTTTCCCGCCCAGCATCATTGGCGGCGCCGGGCAATATGATCTGCGGGCCAATCTGACGATGGAATCGCTCAGCGGTCCGAACGCAGGCCTGACCGAGGTGCTCGTTCCCGCCGGCTATGTGACCACCGTCTATGATCCGGTCTTTCAGCTTTCCGCCGACGGCAAATCCTACCTGTCGGTTGTCTCTGACAGGCCGACCCGACTGGCCGCGCCGGGCCTGCCGTTTTCACTTGTTTTCCGTGCAGAGCCCGGGAAAGAAGATGTCATTCTGGAGATAGCGGCAGCCTACGAAGCGGCCTCGAAACGCCGTGTTCCGCCTCCTGATTTTGGCCCGCCTTAGGATAGAAATTGAGTTGCCGCGATCGGCGCGTAGCATTGTGTGGATCGCCGGGGCAGGTCCTGTGATGCAACATTTTCTCGGTAGCAGAATATTGGAAGAACTTGCTGCTGCGGTTGATGTTGCAGTTGATTTCATCGCGGCTCGGTAATACCTGCGATTGATAGGAGTAGTATTATCGAGGACGTGGAACAAACGACACTTCCTGCGAAGCTGCGTTGCAAACGCCGGCAGCAGGATGCTTCGTCGCGAAAGGGATGGCCGTTTCGTGGATGCGTGGCAGTCAAGAGGTCATTGGGCAGAGGGCATACCGGCAAGTCCATGTTTTTGGGCCCACAGCCCTAAGTTCTTGAAATTATCTCGCTATATCTTTTGAGTAACCGCTGATTTCTCGGTGCAAATGTCGTTGTCGAAAATGCTGCAATTGTCGCAGCGCATGATTGCGCTTGCCCGGTCGTCACATTAGAATTTTTCTTTCTCTTGCATGTTACGGAGCCGCCGATGCAGTCCCCCAAGGCGATCATTCTCAGCGCACATGGCGCTAAAATGCCAGCAATCGGCTACGGCACCATGGAACTGCCGCATCGTCCGGCCGAACTGGTCGCCGCAGCCATCGCTTGCGGCTATCGCCACATCGACACCGCGCGCAAATACGGCACCGAAGAGCGGGTCGGCGAAGGCATTCGGGCCAGCGGCATCGCGCGCGGCGAACTGTTTGTCACCACCAAGGTGACCGAGGAAAATGCCCGCGAAGCCGATTTCTTGCGCTCTACAGAGACAAGCCTTAAGGCGCTTGGGCTTGATTATGTCGATTTGCTCTTAATCCATTGGCCGCAGCCAAAGGTTCCTTTCGCCGAAACGCTTGGTGCGCTTGCGAAGGCCAAAAGAAGCATGCTTACAAGGCATATTGGCGTATCCAACTTCACGCTTGCCATGCTCGACGAAGCAGTCCGGCTCTGCCCCGAACCGCTGGTCACCAACCAGATTGAATACCATGCCTACCTGCCCCAGGACCGCATGATCGCCGCGCTCAAGCGTCACGGCATGATCCTCACGGCCTATTGCCCGGTTGCGCGCGGTGAATTGCTTAACGACCCCGTCGTCGACGAAATCGCCAAAGTGCACGGCAGGAGCCCGGCGCAAATCGCGCTGCGCTGGCTGGTGCAACAGCCTATGGTCGCCGCGGTGCCGCGGTCGCTCGACGAAACGCACATCGCGGACAATCTTAACGTGTTCGATTTCTCGCTGAGTGGCGCCGAGATGGGGCGCCTCTCTGCATTGGGTCAGCGCAAATTACGCATCGCTGACCCGCCCGAGCGCGCGCCAAAGTGGGACACCGAAGAAGTCAAAACGGTCGTATAGCCGAGCAGCAGCGTGACGGCAGCGCCGGTATTTTTTGAAGCGCGAAAATATAACCGCATTGTAACGCGTCTAAGCTGACCAGAGCCGGCCGTTCTTGGTCCGTCCCCGTCCGGGATCGAGCACCGGGATCGTGGTGTCGTCGGCGAACAGCTTCTGTGAGGCGAAGACGTGCTAGGCCAGCCTTGCCTGCAGGGGCTCTAGCCACCAGCACGCGCCTGCAACCCCGTTGGCGAGCGTCGAGCGGTCCAGTTCGACGCCTTGCCGGCCGAAGATCTGGCTCGGCCTACAGAGCGGAAGGTGATCGCAGTACTTGGCGACCAGGACATGGGCGAGCTGGGCGGGACTGGCCAGGCCCTTGGCGATCGGACGCTCCGGCGCGGGCGCCTGATGGATGGTCCCGCAGGCCGGGCAGCCATAACGGGGTCGGCAGATGCGGACGACCCGAAGCCGCGCCGGCACATGGTCGACCATCTCGCTGACGGTCTCGCCGATCACATGCAGCCCGCCACCGCAGCATGGGCAGGCCTGATGCTCGAGATCGAGCCGCAACTCCTCGCGCGGCAGGTGCGCCGGCAGGCTCGGGCGGTCGGTCCGCTGTCTCGGTGCCTTGGCCGTCGCTGGTGGAAGGGGCGCTTCAACCCGCGCGATGTCGGCGTTGAGATCATCGAAGCCAAGCATGGAAGAGGCCGCCAACTGAGGCGGCCTCTGAATTCAATACCAACTTAAGCGGCAATCACATTCCCGCAGCCTTCTTACGAGCATTGCAAGCACTCCAATACTGCGGCCATTTCATGCTGCCAGTCTTGGCAGCAGCTTTATCCGCTTGCCACTCTGCGCCACATTCTTTTTGTCGCGCACGCATTGCCGCAGTACCGTCCTTTTGTTTGTCTGCAGTAGCTGCTGGCACTTGTTTGGGTGCTGTAGCCGCAGGAATTGGCGCCGTAGGTTTAGAAGCCGGGGCGGCCGCAGTTGGAGCGGTAGGTGCCGTGGCTGCAGGAGCAACAGCCGCTGGTTTGGCAGGCACAGCGGCAGGCGTTGCCGCGCCGGTTCTACATTTAGCTACATATGCCTTTTGGGTTATTTTAGCTGCTTCGTTTGTTGCCCTGTTCGCTTTCCATTCATCCTCACATGCCTTGACGGTCTTTTGCTGAGGTTGCTGAGCATGCGCCGAAGGTGATGCGGCAATAAGGCCGACCGCCGTGCAAAGAGCGGCCGCATATAACATTTTCATGATTCTACTCCCGGGTGCTGTTAGCATGAAGCAATCATCGCAAATTCGAGCTGAATGTAGCGTGAACGTTGTGCATAGGGAATTGAAATAGAGCGTTGAAGCGTATTCGACGCTGGCCTGATTGGTTACAAGACGGCGAACGAGTTGGCCGACGAGGTGTGGAGTGACGAGAATGAAGAGGTCGACGTCAATGCCGGCCGATAAACGCCCGCACCGCATCGAAGAAAGCCTGCTCCTGCTCCACATATATAAAATGACCGCCGCCCGCCAATACCAAAAGTTCGGCGCCGGGGATCGCTTGCGCAATGTCCTCGGACATGTGCAGCGGCGTACAGAAATCGTCGCTGCCACAAATCACCAGCACCGGCTTCCGGATATTGCCAAGCCGCGTGAATACATCGTGCGCCATGATCATGTCGATGCGCGTCAATGCGATGTCGCGCTCCGGCGGCAGCGCAGCGACGCGGTCGATCCATCCGGCCACGCGTTGCGGGTTATTGGCCGCATAGCGAGGCGAAAACAGAAAAAGCGCACCACAGCCATAGGCCGTGCGCATGTCGGCTTCCGCCATCAGTTGACGGCGCAGCGCAAACTGGCGGCGCATGTAGTCGTCGGTTCGCGCGAATGACGACGCCATCGTGACGCTGCGGACCTCCGCGGCGTGGTCGAGCACCATCAATTGCGCGATGGCGCCGCCGGTCGACGAGCCGACTAGATGCGCTGGCCCGGTACCGAGATAAGCGATCAGCGCCGCCATGTCGGCCGCGTGCTGCGCGATGGTATAGCCGTCCGCCGCGCGCGTGGTTTGCCCGGTGCCCCGGTGATCCGGCAAGATGACGAAATGGTCTGCCGCAAAACGCTCAATTTGCGGGCCCCATCCTGCCCCGGTGCCGCCGAGACCGGCGATCAGCATCAGGGGCGGCTTGTCGCTGGCGCCGAACAATTCGTAGTGCAGTGATATCCCTTGCGTCTCGAGCTTAGGCATGAAATCCCCCGATGCAGCCGATGCAGTAGTCTCTAATCCGCTGGTTCAAAAAATCCGTCAGGTCACCACTGACCGTCCGCCTTAAAGTGTCCGCCTTAAAAGACTTCTCAACTTCTACCTCATCAAAGAGCCGTTTTATTTATCTGCCCGGTTGGTGAGACATACCAGCGTTCGCTCGCGAAATCTTTTCCAGCAAAGCGATCCGCCATCCAGTCTGCGACGAAAGCCGGCGGGAACGGACCAAGATTGGTGGCTGGAACATTCCCGACCGAATGGCGCGAATCCTGGTAGATGACCATTTTCTTGGGGCCTTTCACGGATTGGAGTAATCGCTCTGTATGTATTAGCGGGCTCAGTTCCTCAGCTTCTCCGGCTACGCAAAGATCAGGAACCAAGATTTTATCAGCATGCCCTTCCCAACTGATGGTCTTACGAAAATCATCGAACTTCAGTAATTCCCGACATGTACATGAAGCGTTTCTTGAATGGCGGAGACGCTTCCTGAAAGATCGTATGGTCGCCTGGCTCATGACAGACCGACATGACCGAGCAGGCGCAAATCCGCGGTTCGTTGGCAGTCAAAATACTGCCGAAGAAAGAGCCGAAACTGGTGCCATTGACAGCGATGCGTTTCGGATCGATTTCGGACCGGGCTAAGAGCCAGTCGAGCAATGCCGGCCCTGCTGCCGCCCACTTATCGGTACTGAAATAGATTCCGACCATTGGGGCTTCGTACTGTCCCGGACCATCGATAGCTACAACGGCGATACCGCGGTTAAGCCAGCGTTCGCCATAGAGCGAGACTAGACCCTCTTTGAAGCTATCCATGCCCGGAATCGCGATGACCACAGGTATGCGGCCGCCCTTAGGCGCGCGCCTGTGACCCCCTCGGCACCAGTCAAATCAGATTGCGACGCCTATCGGCGTCGTGGCCCCGCGCCGAAACACGGGTTGGGCGCACGGGCGGCTTATAACAACTTCAGATAAAGGATTAGCCTTGGCCAAGATCAACTCATCGGCACACGGCAAGTCAGGACGTGGTTGGATACCGAGGAAGGGGGCAACAGGTAAGAGTTTAGTTTTCGACACACACTTAGAATTCGGGTCTCAGGGGGTGAGAAGTAGCTTGCGAGGTCTATTAGTTCTCTATATGTTCTCATTCGGTCTAAGTCGAATCTATGCTTTGAAATGAGCCGTTATGGCCGATCAAATCGTCATCACGGAGAAATCCAGCCAGGCCAAAGATGTCCGTGCTGCCATCGGTTCTCGTTACGGAGAAATCCTTCCGGCCGAGGGCCATTTGTTCGATTTATTCGAACCTGAGGATGTTGTGCCTGCCTGGAAGCGCTGGTCGCCGATCCTTCTGCGGCCCGAAGGGCTTTACGGCACTCGCCCGGCGGAGGGCGGCAAC
>CAMAWF010000127.1 GCA_945861895.1 Rhizobium sp. Q54 | reverse complement strand
TGCTGGAAGCCGCGATCTACGACAAGGAGGGCCAGCTCGTGACCGGTTCGTACATGGACTACACCATGCCGCGCGCCCACGATCTGCCGTCGTTTACGGTAGGCACCACCATGACCAAGTGCCCGTCGAACCCGCTCGGCATCAAGGGCTGCGGCGAGGCGGGCGCCATCGCTGCGCCGGCGGCCGTGATGAATGCGATCACGGACGCGATCGGCAGCGAAGACATCGCCATGCCGGCGACGGCGCAAGCGGTGTGGGCGGCGATCCGGCGCGCCCATGGCGCGCGCAAAGCTGCCTGAATTTGACTGCCCAGGAATTGACTGCGGAATAACGGAGAGAGCTCATGTACGCCTTCACTTTTCATCAGCCGACCACCGTGCGGCAGGCGGCCAATCTTTTGGCCAAGCACAAGGAAGCCAAGCTGCTCGCCGGCGGCCATTCGCTTATACCGGTGATGAAGCAGCGCCTCGCCAGCCCGGCCGCGATCGTCGATCTGTCCAAGGTCGAGGGCATGTCCGGCGTCGAACTCAAAGGCCGCTCGCTGGTCATCGGCGCGATGACGCGGCACGCCGATGTGGCGAATTCTACGGTCGCGCAGCAGGCGCTGCCAGGTTTGGCCGCGGTGCCGGGCTCGATCGGCGATCCGCAGGTGCGAAATATGGGAACGATTGGCGGCTCGATCGCCAACAACGATCCGAATGCCGATTATCCGGCGGCGTGCCTGGGGCTGGGCGCCACCATCATCACCAACAAGCGCAGAATCGCTTCCGACGATTTTTTCACCGGCATGTTTTCGACCGCGCTGGAAGACGACGAGATCATCACCAAGGTTTCGTTCCCGATCGCCAAGAAGGCGGCCTACGAGAAGTTCAAGCATCCGGCGTCGGGCTTCGCCCTGGTCGGCGTGTTCGTCTCGAAACGCGGCGCCGACATCCGCGTTGCGGTCACCGGCGCGGGCGCGAACGGCGTGTTCCGGGTTAAATCCTTCGAGGAGGCGCTGAAAAAACGCTTCGCGGCGAAGTCGATCGAGGGGATGTCGATCCCGGTGGCCGGCATGAACAGCGACATTCACGCCGGCGCGGAATACCGCGCGCATCTCGTCGGCGTGCTGGCCCGCCGCGCTTTGGCGAAGGCATAAACTTTGCACCGTCACCCTGAGGTGGCCGCCGAAGGCGGCCCTCGAAGGGCGACGGCCCGGGCCGGTCATCCTTCGAGGCTCGCTTTGCTCGCACCTCAGGATGACGGATAAAACGCCCCGCGGATTACTACGCCGGTGCGCGTTCGAGTTCCGCCAGCAGGTCCTGCAAGTCGAGCCGGCGGGTGTACATTTCCAGGCCGCCGTCGGCGCGCTTTGGCCATTGCTGCTTCGGCCGGTCCCAATAAAGCTCGACGCCGTTGTCGTCCGGGTCGCGCAGATAGAGCGCCTCGCTCACGCCGTGGTCGCTGGCGCCTTCGAGCGGAATTTTCGCCTCGATCAGCCGGCGCAGCGCGTCCGCCAGCAGGCGGCGTTTCGGGTAGAGAATGGCGGTGTGATAGAGCCCGGTGGCGCCGGGAGGCGGGGCTGAGCCGCCTTTGCTCTCCCAGGTGTTGAGCCCGATATGGTGGTGATAGCCGCCGGCCGAGATGAAGGCAGCGCCCGGCCGCTGGGTGGTCATCTCAAATCCGAGCACACCGCAATAAAAGCCGAGCGCACGGTCGAGGTCGGCCACCTTGAGGTGGACATGCCCGATCCGCACGCCGGGATCGATGATGCCGTTGGCTTTGGGGGTTGCTTGGTTCATGCAAATGGACCCGTGCAAATGACCTGATGAGACCCGATATGTAGGGGGCGCCGCGCGTTAACCAAGCCCGCGCGCATGTCGCCGCCCCGCCCCGCCTAGGGTAAAGTTAATCGCATGACCGGCAAGCCCGTTCCGACTTCGATCGACTCAACGCTCGACCTGCTGGCGAAGGCCGGTTACATCGCCGACCGCTCGCTGGCGACCGTGCTGTTTCTGGCGCTGCGCATGGGCCGGCCGCTGTTTCTCGAAGGCGAGGCCGGCGTCGGCAAGACCGAGATCGCCAAGGTGCTGTCGGCGACGCTCGGGCGGCGGCTGATCCGCCTGCAATGCTACGAGGGGCTCGACGTCGCGGCGGCGGTGTACGAGTGGAATTACGCCGCGCAGATGATCTCCATCCGGCTTGGCGAAGCGGAGGGCACCAGCGACCGCGAGCGGCTGGAACACGACGTTTTTTCCGAACGCTATCTGATCAAGCGCCCGCTGTTGCAGGCGCTGGAGCCGCACCCGGAAGGTCCGCCGGTGTTGCTGATCGACGAGATCGACCGCACCGATGAGGCGTTCGAAGCCTTCCTGCTGGAAGTGCTCGCCGACTTCCAGGTGACCATTCCGGAATTGGGCACGGTGAAGGCGGCGCACGCGCCCATCGTGGTCGTGACCTCCAACCGCACGCGCGAGGTGCACGACGCGCTCAAGCGGCGCTGTCTCTATCACTGGGTCGGCTATCCCAACGCCGAGCGCGAGCTTGTGATTCTGCGCGCCAAGCTGCCGGGCATCGCCAAAAAATTGTCCGAGCAGGTGGTCGCCTTCGTGCAAGGCTTACGCAAGGAGGACCTGTTCAAGTCGCCCGGCGTCGCCGAGACGCTCGACTGGGCCGGCGCGCTCACTGAATTGGACGTCGTGGCGCTCGATCCCGCCACCGTCTCCGACACGCTCGGCGTGCTGCTGAAATATCAAGACGACATCGCGCGGATGGACGGCACCAAAGTGAAAAAATTGCTCGACGAGGTGAAGTCCGAGCTGCGGGCGGCGGAGTGAATGTGCTGCCAAGGGCGTGCAACAAACTCCGCTCATTCCCGCGAAAGCGGGAATCCAGGCTCTGGATCCCCGCTTTCGCGGGGACGAGCGGGCAGGAACGGAAATGACTGAGAGCCAAGGCCGCCTCGCCGAAAACATTCTCTATTTCGCGCGCGCGTTGCGCGCGGCTGGAATTCCGGTCGGTCCCGGCAGCGTGCTCGACGCGCTCGCGGCGGTGCAAACGGCGGGCGTCGGCACGCGCGAGGATTTCTACTGGACGCTGCACGCGGTGTTCGTCAAACGCCACGAGCATTCGGTGTTGTTCGATCAGGCGTTCCGCATTTTCTTTCGCAAGCGCGCCTATATCGAAAAACTCATTGCCTCGATGATGCCGCAGGCGCCGGGGCAGCAGCCGCAAGCGCCAAAGCCGGGCGCGCAGCGCGTGCAGGAGGCATTGTTCGCCGGGCTCAAAGAGCTTGAGCAGAAAAAATCCGAGGTCGAGATCGACGCGCGGCTCACCGTGTCCGACCGCGAGGTGCTGCAAAAGAAAGACTTCGCGCAGATGAGCGCCGCCGAAATCGCCGCCGCCAAACAGGCGATCGCGCGGCTGCGCCTGCCGCTCGATGAAATCCGCACCCGCCGGCTGGCGCCCAACCGGCGCGGCCATCTTATCGACATTCGCCGCACGCTGCGCGCCAGCATGAAGGCCGGCGGCGCGGTGATCGACCTGAAATATCTCGGGCCGAAGAGCAAAGCGCCGCCGATCGTGGCGCTGTTGGATATTTCCGGCTCGATGAGCCAGTACACCCGTTTGTTTCTGCATTTCCTGCATGCGGTGACGGACGCGCGCAAGCGCGTGCACACGTTTCTGTTCGGCACGCGGCTGACCAACGTGACCCGCGCGCTGCGGGAAAAAGACCCGGACGAAGCGCTCGCCGCCTGTTCGGCGCATGTCGCCGACTGGTCGGGCGGCACCCGCATCGCCACGTCGCTGCACGTCTTCAACCGGCAATGGGCGCGGCGCGTGCTCGGCCAAGGCGCCGTGGTGCTGCTGATCACCGACGGGTTGGAGCGCGACGGCGAGGACACGCTTGCATTCGAGATCGACCGGCTGCATCGCTCCGCCCGCCGGCTGATCTGGCTCAATCCGCTGCTGCGCTTCGAAGGCTTCGAGGCCAAGGCCAAGGGCGTCAAGGCGATGCTGCCGCATGTGGATGAATTGCGGCCGATCCACAATCTGGAATCGATGATAGAATTGGTGCGCGCGCTGTCGGCGATGAGCGCCAAGGGCTACGATCCGAAGACGATGATGAGGAAGGTGGCTTAGTAATATGCCGTCATTGCCGGGCTTGACCCGGCAATCCATCGAAGAAGATGGAACCGCGGGTCGAGCCCGCGGGTGACGCTGGGGATACTGGCTATGGAGTTGCACATGCTGTCGCGCGACGAAGACATTCTCAAAGCGGCCGAGGACTGGCGCAAAGGCGGGCGCGGCGTGGCGCTTGCCACCGTCGTTGAAACCTGGGGCTCGGCGCCGCGTCCGGTCGGGTCAAATCTGGTGATCGACGACCGGGGCAATTTTCTAGGCTCCGTGTCGGGCGGCTGCGTCGAGGGCGCGGTGGTGACCGAGGCGTTGGATGTGATCGAAAGCGGCAAACCGAAAATGCTGGAATTCGGCGTGGCCGACGAGGCCGCATGGAATGTGGGCTTGTCCTGCGGCGGCACCATCCGGGTCTTCGTCGAAAAGGTGGACTAGGTGAATCTGGGCATCCTCACCGCGTTGAATGCCGAGCGCGTGGCGCGCCGCGCCGCCGTCGTCGTCACCGATGTGGGAAACGGCAAGCAGCGGCTGGTGAAACAGGCCGATGTCGCCGGCGATCCGCTCAAAGCGGTGCTGGAAAAGCGCATTCGCATGGCGAAAAGCGGCATGGAGGAAACGCCGCAAGGCCGCGTGTTTCTCACCGTGCACGTGCCGTCGCCGCAGCTCGTCATTACCGGCGCCGTGCATATCAGCCAGACGCTGGCGCCGGTCGGGCAACTGCTCGGTTATGACGTGACCATCGTCGATCCGCGCACCGCCTTTGCCTCGATCGAACGCTTCCCGGACGTGAAGGTGATCGCGGAATGGCCGGACGTGGCGCTGCCGCCGCTCGGCGTCGATCATTACACAGCCTTTGTCGCGCTCACGCATGATCCCAAGATCGACGATCCGGCGCTGCTGCATGCGCTGGCGCGCGACTGTTTCTATATCGGCGCGCTCGGCTCGAAAAAAACCCACGCCAAGCGCGTCGCGCGGCTGAAAGAGGCGGGCCGGAGCGATGCCGACATCGCACGCATCCACGCGCCGATCGGGCTCGACATCGGCGCGATTTCACCGGCGGAGATCGCGGTCGCCATCATGGGCGAAATCACCGTGCGGCTGCGCAAGAAGAACGAGGATGCCACATCTTCTTTTCCCTCCCCTGAAAAGGGAGGGTCGGAACGCCAAAGGCGTTCCGGGGAGGGGTCATCTTGATTGCCCTAGCTTTCGTCATGACCCCCACCCGGACAGCTTCACTGTCCGACCTCCCCCTTGCAGGGGGAGGTAAAGCAAGGAAAGTGCCGTGAAATTCGGCGCGGTCAAACCCAAAGACGCGCTTGGCGCAACGGCGGTGCATTCCATCCGCCAGGGCGAGCTTGTGCTCAAGAAAGGCACGCTGATCGGCCCGGTGGAAGTTGCCGCGCTCGAAGCCGCGGGCGTCGCCGAGGTCGTGGTGGCGCGGCTGGAGCCGGGCGACGTGTCCGAGGACGTGGCGGCGGCCGAGATCGCAGCCGCGGTTGCCGGCGAGGGCATGCGGGCCGACCGCGCCTTCACCGGCCGCTGCAATCTGTTCGCGATAAAAGCCGGCGTGCTGGTGGTCGACAAGGACGCCATCGACCGGATCAACCGTATCGACGAAGCAGTGACGCTGGCGACGCTGCCGGCCTACAAGCCGGTGGTGGAAGGCGAAATGATCGCGACGGTGAAGATCATTCCGTTCGCGGTCGGCGCCAAACAACGCGACGCCGCGTTGGCGGAGGCCGCGCGCGCCAAGCCGATGATCCGCGTTGCGCCCTATCGCATCGCCAAGATCGGCGTGGTTTCGACGCTGTTGCCCGGACTCGCGCCCAAAGTGGTGGAGAAGACGCTGCGCATCATGCACGAGCGCATCGCACCGGCCGGCGCGCGGGTGATCGCCGAGCGGCGCGTGCCGCACGAACAGGGTGCGTTGACGAAAGCGATCGACGAACTGCTCACGGCCGGCGCCGAACTTGTGGTGGTGTTCGGTGCTTCCGCTATCGCCGACCGGCGCGACGTCATTCCGGCGGCGGTTGAGGCCGCCGGCGGGCGGATCGAGCACTTCGGCATGCCGGTCGATCCCGGCAATCTGATGCTGATCGGCCAGGCGCGCGGCCGTCCGGTGCTGGGCGCGCCGGGTTGCGCGCGCTCGCCGAAGGAAAACGGTTTCGACTGGGTGCTGATGCGCCTGCTCGCCGGGTTGCCGGTGACCCGCGAGGAAATCACCGGCATGGGCGTCGGCGGCCTGCTGATGGAAATCGTCACCCGGCCGCAGCCGCGCAAGGAGCCGGCGCCGGAGAAGGGCCGCCGCGTCGCCGCCGTCATTCTCGCCGCCGGCCGCTCGACCCGCATGGGCGCGGTCAACAAGCTGCTGGCCGAAATCGGCGGCAAATCGCTGGTGCGCATCGCCGCCGAACAGGCGCTCGCCTCGCATGCCAGCCCGGTGATCGTTGTCACCGGCCACGAGCGCGAACGCGTCGCGGCGGCGCTCGACGGCATGCCGGTGCGGCTGGCGCACAATCCGGATTTTGCCGCAGGCCTCGGCACCTCGTTGCGCACCGGCATTGCCGCCGTGCCGGAAAATGCCGACGGCGCAATCGTCTGTCTCGGCGACATGCCGCAAGTCGATGCGCCCTTGATCGACCGGCTGATCGCCGCCTTCGATCCGGCGCGCGGCGCGCTGGTCGTGGTGCCGACGATTGCCGGCAAACGGGGAAATCCGGTGGTTTGGGCGCGGCGTTTCTTCCAAGATCTGACCGCCATCGGCGGCGATATCGGCGCGCGTCATCTCATCGGCAGCTATGCCGAGGCGGTGGTCGAAGTGCCGGTCGCGGGCGGCGCTGCGCTCACCGACATCGACACTCCCGAGTCGCTGCGGGCCGTCAAGGCGGAAATTGAGCGCGCTTAAGACTCGAATCATTGATCGCTCCGCCGACTCAGCCCCTATTCGGCATGTCCTCGAAGGGGGAGGACATGAATGCCGATTCCCGTCACGCTTGCGTTGCGCGCGATTGTCGTGGCGAGCTTGGTGCTTGCGACCACAGCATTGATGCTGGTCGCGGTCGCCACGGCGAAGGCCGCCGGCGCGCTCGCCATCGGCAATTGCGGCGCCTTCGGCCAGGCCTATGATTTCCCCAATATGAATAGTGCGCGCGACAGCGCACTTTCCCAGTGCCAGGGCCAGGCCTGCCGGGTGGTGACCACGGTCAAGCGCAGCTGTGCGGCGTTTGCCGTGGACGGCGCCAACCCTTGCGGCGCACGCGGCTGGGGCAAGGGGCCGCGGCTCGGCGGCGCGCAGAACGAAGCGCTGCGCGGCTGCTACAAGGACGGCGGGCGCGACTGCGTGATCCGCACCTTCATCTGCGACGCCAAGGGCTGACCA
>CAMAWF010000126.1 GCA_945861895.1 Rhizobium sp. Q54 | reverse complement strand
ATATTTTCTTGCGCCAGCAAATCGGCGTTAAGGACGAGCAGATCAAAGACCTCACCGAGCGGGCGAGAGAGACCAACCACCTCATCGCCGGACTACAAAAAATGCTGACGCCGCTGCTCGGCCGAGCAAGTGAGACACCTTCCGATCCTGTGCAACGGGGATAACCCGTATTGCGCGCTGCGGTGGGGTATAATGCCCGCATGCAAGACGGAAGCCGCCACATCGGCGACATTCTCAAAGACCGCAACATCAAGCTCATCGGCGCTGACGCAGCCACCCTTGGTGGATTTACTCAGGTCCCGAATTTTCTCCTCAAGTCGAAAGCGTTGAGCGCGGGCGACAAATTGGCCTTTGCCATGCTGTTGAGCTACGCGTGGCAGAACGATCATTGCTTTCCCGGCCAACGGCGGCTCGCCGATGACATGGGCCTGCACGAGACCAACGTCCGCAAGCATCTTAAATCGCTTCAAACCAACGGTTATTTGACCATCGAGCGACGGGGCCAGGGCAAGACCAACATCTACATCTTGAACCTCAAGGCGAGGCGGCACCCGGTTCAGACCGAGCGAAAACGCTTGGTCTAGACCGAGTGAAATCAGGCGTTCTAGACCGAACGAAAACGCTCGCTCCTCTATTAATGAGACTCATTGAATCAGACCCATTTAATAATACTCAGTACGGGAATGCATTTTTCAAATAAGGAAGAATCCAAATACGACCGATAAAGGACGCCTTACAGGCATCAGATAAGGCGGCGAGTGGGTACAAGGTGGGTACACCTGATTTGTACCCTTTGCCAAAACCAGTCGGCGATTGGTCCTTATTTCTCCTCACTTGTCGCCCCCGCTTTGTCGGGCTACCCGCCCGACCCCGCGCCGCCACTCGTACATGCAAGTGCATGACGAGCTGGCGGCCTGCGCTCCTTGCCTGGTGGCTGCGGTGCTCGGCTCGGCGGCACGGGGTCGGCCGGCTACGCCGGACGCCGTCGCATAGTCGCCGCGCTGGGGCGCGGCTCCTTGCTTTGGGCTCCGACAAAGCGGGGGCGCACATCACAAGCGAGCGATAGCGAGCAACCGTCCTATCCACATGCATTGACCCGCTGGTCGGCAACAGCGGGTACAATTCATCTCACCACGCCTCAACGCGTGGCGACAGTCTCTGGTAGTTCACCGGCTACACCTCACCATAGGTCGCCCGGCGAGCCGCGGGTCCGCTCCACTCCCACAGCGAGCAGGTCCGCACGAATGGCAAACGCGAGCTGCGCAGGCAGCACGGGTTTTCACCGGAGGCTGACGCGACGTTATGGAGTCTGAGCCTATTTCTATTGCCACGACTGCCAGCGGTGCTGGGGTTGCATTCTCGCGCGAGGAGCGTGAACGCCATCTCTACATTGTCGGCAAGTCCGGCAGCGGCAAAAGTACGTTTCTGTTCAACTTGGCGATGGGAGACATCAGTAGGGGAGAGGGTGTTGCCATCATCGACCCGCACGGCGACTTGGCGCTCGACATTCTCGACGCCATTCCCCGTTCGCGCATCAATGACGTGTGCTATCTCGACGCGACTGACACGGAATGTCCGGTCGGTTTCAATCCAGCAACACGTATCGCGCCCGAGCGCAGGGCGCTCGCCGCCGCCGGTATCGTGTCGGCCTTCAAGCACCTGTGGTCGGACAGTTGGGGACCGCGCCTGGAACATTTCCTCTATCACGGCGTCGCTGCACTCATTTCGCGCAGACACGCGACACTAATTGACCTGCCGCGAATTTATACCGACGACCGATTCCGCGAGAAAATCCTGCGCAGCGTCACCGACCCAGAGAATATGCGCTTCTGGCGCGACGAGTTTCCGAGCTACACAAAGACATTCCGTTCTGAAGCCGTCGCTCCAATCTTGAATAAAGCCGGTCAATTCACGGCTTCGCCTCAACTCCGCTTAATCCTCGGACAGCTCGCACCACGGCTCGACCTTGCCTTCACCATGAACAATCGCCGCATCCTGATTGCGAATCTCGCTAAGGGTGCGATAGGGGAGCAGGCATCCAATCTCCTCGGCTCGCTTCTTGTCTCGCATCTCCAGCTCGTCGCAATGGAGCGGGGCTCACTCCCGCCGCACCAACGCATCCCGTTCTTTGTACACGTCGATGAATTTCAGACTTTCAGTTCGGATGCATTTGCGTCGCTGCTTTCCGAAGCCCGAAAATTTGCCACTCATTTCGCGCTTGCGAACCAATATACCGACCAACTTCCGGTCGTCGTTCGCTCGGCTGTCATTGGCAATGCAGGGTCGCTCGTCGTGTTCCGCGTCGGAAGTGGAGACGCGAGGTTACTTGCTCCCGAGTTTCGTCCGATGGACGGGGGAGCGCTTGCGGATCAAGAGCCGTTCACCGCATGGCTTCGACGCGGTATCGGCCAAGACCGAATTTTTGTAGAGCCGAAGCTTTATCAATCATTCGGTACACGCGAGGCAGTCATTTCCCAAAGCCGCCAGCGATTCGGTAGGCCGAGCAGCATCGTTGACAGGAGGGAAATGCGCTTGTGAAAAATGACCCGTCTATTTCTTGGCTCTGTTGAGCCGTTTTTATACGTCGCGCAATATCTATTTTGCGACGCACATGCTCGCTTCAACAAGTGTTGCAACTCAGGTGTAATTCTCACACAGTTGCGTTACGATGATTTAATATCCGTGGTTGATAGGAAAAAGCGAGATTTCGATGCCATGACAAATGCCGCACGCCAGATAATTTTTATTTTTTTCATTTTTGCAACGATCACGCTCATCGGCCAAGTACAGGCCGGAGAGTTGGAGGATGGCCGCGCGAAACTGGTTGCTGCTATCGACCGTGTCGACCGTGTCTTCAAGCCGCAGTGCAGCCGACATCCGAATTCGGCAGTGTGCGTCGCCGCCTACAACATGGCGAATGCACGAAATAGAGCGTCGATTGCGGAAATCGATTTCTGGATTGCGGCATCGGCGACGACGGGAGCCTTGCGGCAAGACCTGTCAGAACTAGTGACCACTGAAGAATACAACCGCGACAACATCGTGACGAAGAGGAGGTCGGACAAGGTTGACCTCATTTTCGGCACTAATCAGTAATCCGCACGCTTCCCCCTTTGCCGCCCACCCACTTCACGACCAGCGGGTTGCTTGCTGCCAGGGATGCCTGATCTATGAACAAAAAAATATTCGACCCCTTGCCGCTCGTAACCACATCGAGTGCATCGAGCATTTTTTCAATGCGCTTTTTGGTCGTTGTCACCGTGAGGACGCGGAAATTCTCAATTCCAAGGTCGTAAACGTGGCGACGCTGGCGGCTCGCTTCGTAGTACGTCAACATTTTCTTTGAGAAGTAAGTGCGCTGTGTATTCTTGAAGCGCTCGACGGGCATCTCCCCGCGGTCAATTTCGACCATGAAAAAATTCTCTTTCTCGTCATTCATCCGCAAGCCGAATAGCGCATCCGGGACGACGGAGTTTTTCTTGAGCACTCCCCCGACTCGGATACTTGCTTCCAATCGCACGAGCCGATCCTGTTTGCTCTTTGGTGCGTCCTCCAGAATTTCGCTTCGTTCTAGTATGCGTAGGTCTTCGCGATTTCGAGCGGCCAGTTCAAGCGAAACCCAAAACTCAGCAATTGCTACAGTGTGTTCGATGAAGCGCCAGCCGGCGCCGCGCTCCTTGTCGATTCCGTCAAGAAGGCGTCGTCGCACTTCGTCGCCATGCTGGCGTAGCAGTGATGCTCCCTTTCGCGTCAGCCCATAGATGGTCGGACGCGAGCCCTCATACAGAAGTCGGCTGGCCACTTGTGCCACCGGCCGTTCCACGTAGCTATTCTCGAATAGAGCGAGGAGGGCGCGGGAGACATTCTGTGCGCTTCCCCCATCGAGCGCCGCGAGCTGTGCGGCCGAGGCCAAACGCAGACGCGCGAGGTTTCGGAGAAGCTCAATATCGCGGGATGTAACCCGCATTGAACGCGGCACTTCTGGCCGTTCAAAAAATCTTCGTCGCTCCCGCACCATTGTTTTCATGCTTTAAATTATAACGCGGCCTCACATATCCCCTTTTCGTCGTTTGTGTGGATGCTCTCTTTGCGGCGGGCGCTCCCCTGTAAAGGGCGGCCTGCGGCCGTCGCCTCCGGCGATTGCTCCCTTGACAGGGTGTGCGCCTCGCCGTGTTTCGCTTCCATGCAAACGACGGCAGGCTTTCCGACTTACGCAGCAGAGAATGTTTTTTCCGATAGCCAGGTGTGTAGCTTCGCGCAGCCGCGTTCCTTGCGCGAATGAATCCTCCGATGCATTCTTAAGGCAGCCATCCGTCTTGTTGACCGGCACCCAGCTTGGATGTCGGTCTTGCAAGACGGAGAATAGAGATGTTGCAACGAGACTTAGCAGCGGCCGGCACAACCGGACCGCTCGCCAATCTCACTTCCATCATTCAGTTTTATTCAATCGAACTCACACCGATGGCGGACGGCCGACTGTATGTCGGCGTCACAGCCGCCGTCTGTGAGCACGAGGGCGAATTGGATTCGATGGAAATGGGGTCGGGCCGCGTCGATTCAATCGACAAAGCCCTGATGCTGATTCGCGAAGCAATCGCTTCGCATCACTGAAACCACGAAGGAGAGAAGTCATGAGTAAGACGACACATCAGCCTGCTATGCGTGCGTTTTCGGTCATCAAACGGGAGGGCCAGGATGATTTCTGGCTGCCGATTGGTGCCGCCTTCGCTCATCAAAACGGCGACGGGTACAACGTCATCCTGCAAGCCCTGCCGATTCCCAACGGGGACGGTCAATGCAAGATTGTGTTACGCCCGCCCAAGGACGATGAAGCCGAACCGCCGCAGGCGCGTAACAGCCGCAACAACAAACCCGACTCTCGACGTCGGTAGCCGCCCGCCGAATGACGGGCAGACTCAAAAGCCGCCGGCATTCCCGGCGGCTTCCTCTATGTCTGAGAGGTCAAACATCGGTGTGATATGATGGAGAGATATGGCTGAAAATGATTTTGAACGTCTGACGCGCCTGATGCTGGCGGAATTCAAGCGCATGCATGAACGCTTCGATGCCACCGAGACCCGCTTCGACAGCATCGAGCCCCGGATAACCAACATAGAGGTGGAAACGCGGGATATCCGCAAGCGGCTGGAAAGACTTGATGAGGCTGCCCAGAACACGACGGGCTTTGCCAAAGAAATTGACCACCTGTTGAAACGCGTCGTCACGATTGAGAAGCACCTCGGCTTGCAAGCGCATATCAAGGGCTGACACGCGCCTCCCTTTACGCATCCCGCCGTGCTCAGAGCTATCTGGAGCACTTCGGCTGCATGCCTCGGCACCACCGCGTTGCTTGCTTGAGATCGAATTTTCCATAGCCGGTGACGCAAGTAGCGCATGCTGACACCGAACTGGACCGTGCGCACGGTGTACATTTATTCGGATCTGGTGAGCTTTGGGATTGGGCGGGCGAGGCAAGAAATACTGCACCGAACATAAGCGCAATCGCGGTTACGCGCATGGACTACCCCCCGTTATTATCAGCCGAATGTTAGGTTGTGCTCATTGCGCATACAAATCAACAGTGAGCATGGTCAGTTTGTGCCACGCGCCCCCCTTTACGCATCCCGATACGCCCCCTGTTGCCGTAACTCCCCCCGTAACTGTCCGCTGCGGCCGAATCCGCCTGACATTTCAAGCATCTCGCTTGACCTGCTTTTCACCTCGCGTCCGCGACTGAATACTTTGTTGGTTGTTTTGTTGTGTTCAGCGTGCGCTGACCATCGAGCGGGCAGGGGCTGTGCATGACGTGAGCGTCATGCGGAGCTGGTGCCTCGGGACTGCCCAAGGGCAGTCCCTCGTTCGCGTCCGTGGTGTAACCCGGCGGCGTCCCAGCAAGCACCAAAGGATGGAACGACCGCAGCCGCGCGGCGCTCGGCCCGCGGAGTACCGCAGACCGGCTTCGCGTCCGGGTCGCTCCCCTATCCCCTACCACCCGCATAACGAACACCCGTCGTCCGGGCTATCGGACAGCAGAGCAGTCCGATAGTCCTCCTCGGGCGTCACGTTATGCGTTGACGGTTGCGTGAGCCGAGTTCGGTGGTGTCGCTTCCCTCGCGGTCTGCCAAGCTCAATCCCAGGCTCCGTACTTCCCTATTACTCCGCACGCTCTCCTCATGGTGGCAGCCGCAGCGCGCCGTCAAGGGTCGCGTCGCTTCCGTGGCTCACGGCGACCCGCGCGGAGGCTTTCCCCCTTGACCGCGCGCTCTGACGGCCGCCCCGCATGAGAGCGTCTCGCGGAGCAACCGCGAGAGGTCGAATTTATCAGCTCTCATCATCAACCATCGTATGGCTATCGATATCTCTGCGCAGTGGGATTGTATGAGTATGGCGGAAGCGGTGGCGCAGGTGTCGGCCAAGTACAACGGCGACCGCGGCGAAGCCGGCTTTCTGAGCGAGCCGTATCACGGTGCGCCGTATCCGACAGAAGCCCTCGTGCCGGAAGCCTTCCGGTATGGGCGGGCGCGGATCGCCGCCTCCGATTTGCAAAAGCGGCTGCCCGACGCGCTCTACATGGTGGAGTCGCGCGAGCTGTGCTTCGGTTTCGGTAAGGAAGCCGAAGCGGCCGTTCAACGCGTTCAGAAGCAGTATCGCGACTTCGTGGCACTGTGTGCGCGAAAGGAAGACGAGACCGGAATACCGTGTCTCATTGTGGCGAGCTACTAGCTCACACTCACCCGACGCGAAAGCGTCGGGTGAACCATGTTACCACCCAGTGCCGATGCACCGCCGCGGCGATCCACTCCTCGAATTCTACCGCAGACTTCCAGCCGCCGCGGCGGACACTCCCCGCACAGCCTTTCCGTGCTTGCCGCGTCCGTCCCCGGCGTGTTCCGTCCAATCACGACCAGCCGCGACCGGTCGCGACATGGCCGCTCGGCGCGATAGCCGCCGAGCTTTGCTTTGATTTGAAAACCGAGGCATTGTTACGTGACAGCGAGTGCCAGCAGTCGCTCAACAAGGGCCAATCAGTAAGCGCCGCCCTGGAGCCGCAGACGCTGCGGCAGCAGCAATCGACGCGCTGACGAGGGACGCCAGCTCAATTCTCGTTTCCGGCTACATCAACCACGGCCGCGATACCGTCTTTGACCGCAACGCGGCCGACATCTACACCCTCCAACGCTCCGAGCTTCTGGATTCCGCAACCTGCAATTATTGCCTTTCGGTAGACGGCCGCGTCATCGAACAGTCGGACTCGTTCGGCCGCAACACGATTTTCCACTCCAATTGCCGTGGTATTTGGGTTGCCATTCTGAAAGACGAGGGAGGAGAAGCCTGATATCGGCGGCATTCCGCAATCGTTGCGGGATAGGTTCGGTCTGTCCGAGGTGCTGGTAACCGTCCGAATCTCGCGTCTGTCTTGTTGAAGCGCCGGAGAAATGCAAATGTTCACGCCAGATCGGCAGTCGTCGGGGGAATCTCGGATATTGGCTATCCTGTGAATTGTAGGGGGATTTGATGTTAAGGATGTGGGGGAGCAGCGCGCTGCTTGGCTCGATGCTTATGTGGTTTCTGGTCACGCCAGTCAGCGCTATTTGCATCCTTGGTATGGGAAGCTGCTATCCGACCGAAGCCGAGGGGAGACAGGTTCTGGAGCGTGACTTGCCCACCAAAATATTACCTCCGTATACAATCCAAAGCTTCAAAAAAACTAACGGAATAGACACTGGAACAAATGAATATATCATGGAATTTGTTGCGGTCCTAAGCCCCGATGACATTAAGTGCCGCGGGTCTTTCTGCCCGGGGCTAATGAATTATTCTGTGCAAGTGGATAAGGCCAATAGCCGGTTAACAATTAGCGGGGGCTTGATTTTCGGAAAAACAGAGCGCGGTTGGAGAGGAAAAATGATGCCATAAAG
>CAMAWF010000125.1 GCA_945861895.1 Rhizobium sp. Q54 | reverse complement strand
CGACTTGGTGATGGAGAACAATTTCCGCCTCTCGCTCAAGCTGCTCGACTGGTGCACGGCGACGCGCACGCCCTTCATCTACGCCTCGTCGGCGGCGACCTATGGCGACGGCACAGCGGGATTCGACGACGCCTGGACACCCGATGCGCTGAACAAACTCAAGCCGATGAATCTCTATGGCTGGAGCAAGCATCTGTTCGATCTCGCCATCGCCGAGCGGTTTGCCAAAAAGGAGAAGCTGCCGCCGCATTGGGCCGGACTTAAATTTTTCAACGTGTTTGGGCCGAACGAATATCACAAAGGCCACATGGCAAGCGTGCTGGCGCGCGTCTTCGATCAGGCGAAAGCGGGCGCGCCGGTGCGGCTGTTCAAGTCGTATCGCAAGGACATCGCGGATGGCGACCAGCGGCGCGATTTCATTTATGTTGATGATGCGGTTGCGGTGGTGCGTTGGCTGCTTGATTCGCCAAAAGTCTGCGGCATCTTCAACGTCGGGACCGGCAAGGCGCGCAGTTTCCGCGACATGATCGGCGCGATGTTCAAGGCGCAGGGGCGGCCGGCCAAGATCGAATATATCGACATGCCGGATGCGATCCGCGATCAATACCAATATTTCACCCAGAGCGAAGTCGAGAACCTGCGCCGCGCCGGCTACAATGCGGGCTTCACGCCGCTCGAAGCCGCGGTCGAGCGTTACGTCGCAGACTTTCTCGATCGCGCCGACCGTTACCGGTAAAAATGTTCGATTTCGAAAAACAACTTTCCGCGCTTGCCGAGCAGACCGTGCTCTGTATCGGCGATCTCATGCTCGATGAGTTCGTCTACGGCGAAGTCACGCGCATCTCGCCGGAGGCGCCGGCGCCCGTATTCGCGGCCAATCGCAGCGAGACCGTGATCGGCGGCGCCGGCAATGTGGCGCGCAATCTGGCCGCGCTCGGCGCGCGCTGCATCTTCGTCGGAATTGTCGGGGCCGACGAGGCCGGCCGCACATTGACGGCGGCACTCAACGCCGAACCGCTGATTGCGCCGCACCTGGTTGTCGATGCCGCGCGTCCGACCACGCGCAAGGTGCGCTTCGTCTCCGAGCATCACTCGACCCATCTGCTGCGCGCCGATTGGGAGATGGCGAAGCCGGCCGGCTCCGAGAATGAGAAGGCGTTGATCGATCATGCGCTCAAGGCGTTGCCGCGTGTGGGCGCGGTGGTGCTCTCCGACTATGCCAAGGGCGTGCTCACCCCGCGCGTGATCCGCGCCGTGATCGAGGCGGCGAACAAGGCCAATAAGCCCGTGATCGTCGATCCGAAGGGCACGGATTATACCGTCTACAAGGGCGCGACATTGATTACGCCCAACCGGCAGGAAATTGCGGAAGCGACCCGGCTTCCCGCCGGCAACGATGCGGAAGTGGCGGCCGCGGCGGCGGCGCTCGGCAAGGCGGTCGAGAGCAAGGCCGTGCTGGTGACGCGCAGCGAGGCCGGCATGACGCTGGTTGCGAAAAACGCAGCGCCCGTTCACGTTCCGGCCTATCCAGTGCGGGTGCGCGATGTCTCCGGCGCCGGCGACACCGTGGTCGCGGTTCTTGCAGCGATGCTGGCATTGCAGGCCGATTTCGAAGACGCCATGCGCGCGGCCAACGCGGCTGCCGCCATCGTTGTCGGCAAGCGTGGCACGGCCACGCTGTCGGTTGCGGAATTGCGCTCGCGCATTCTGCCGGCGGCTTCGCTCGCATCCGAGGAAAAGATCTTGTTCGACTGGTCGCTGCTCGACGAGCGCCTGAAGGAATGGCGCAGGCAGGGTTTGCGTATCGGTTTCACCAATGGCTGCTTCGATCTTTTACATCCGGGCCATATCAAGGTGCTGGCCGGCGCGCGCGCCGCCTGCGACCGGCTTGTGGTCGGCTTGAACGGCGATGCTTCCGTCGCGCGCCTCAAAGGCAACGGCCGGCCGGTGCAGGATGTGCACGCACGCGCCGAGGTGCTTGCTGCGCTGGAAGCGGTCGATCTGGTCGCGGTGTTCGATGAAGACACGCCGCTTAAGCTGATCGCGCGCGTGCGCCCGAAGGTGCTGGTCAAGGGCGGCGATTACAAGCACGACGAGGTGGTCGGCCGCGATCTGGTCGAGGCCGATGACGGGCAAGTGATCCTGATCGAACTGGTGCCCGGGCATTCGACGTGCGGCATGGTGGAGCGCTCGCGCCCGCCCAAGGCGCGTTGAACGCATCGGATTTGCGCGAAAGGTGTAGCGCCGTGCGGGTTATGCTTCCTCCCGAACACGAGCCGGAGCTGATCCGGGAATTTTTTGGCGGCGCCAAAGGATTCTTTGCCGACATCGGCGCCAACGATCCGCAGAAGGGCTCGCAAACCTGGCATCTTGAGCAGGCTGGCTGGACCGGCATCCTCGTTGAGCCACAACCCGATCTGGCCGACACGTTAAAGCAAGTGCGCTCCGCCAAAGTCTACGCGGTGGCATGTTCGTCGCCAGAGCACGCAGGCGGCACCATGCCGCTGTATGCCGCAGGACCATTTTCTTCCTTCGACCCGAAGCTGGCCGTCGCCGGCGTTCGCGCTGAACGCGTTATTCAAGTGCCGGTACGAACGCTTGACGATCTGCTCATCGATGCGAAGGCGCCAAAGCCGATCGATTTCCTCTCGATCGACGTCGAAGGCCATGAAATCGAAGTGTTGCGCGGATTTGATTTCGAGCGCTGGCAACCGCGATTGATCCTGCTCGAAGACCATGTCACTGGTCGTGCCAAGCACCGGTTTATGCGGCAGGCGGGATACAGCTTCATCCGCCGTACCGGCTTGAACAGCTGGTATGTCCCGCGCCAAATGGCGGTTCCGCTTGGATGGTGGGGCAAATGGCAATTCGTCCGGAAGTATTATCTTGGCTTGCCGTTTCGTATTCTTCGCGACTTTTATCGGCGCATCGTTGACCAATTTGGGTCGCGCCCTGCCAACCCGCCGGACTAGCCGCTGAGCACTCTTGATGTAAAATGTAAGTAAAAGTTAGTGGTCGATCTCTCATCACAAGGGCGTCTATGCCGCGACTAAGCGCCATCATCATCACCAAGAACGAGGCGGCGAATATCGGGCCTTGCCTCGATAGCGTCGGCTTTGCCGACGAACGCATCGTCGTCGATAGCGGCAGCGAGGATGAGACTGTGAAAATTGCCGAAAGTAAAAACGCCCGCGTCGTGCAGCATCAATTCGATGGTTTCGGCGCGCAGAAAAACTTTGCGTTGTCCCTGGCGCAAGGCGACTGGGTGCTCTCGCTCGATGCCGACGAGCGCGTCAGCCCGGCGCTCGCGGCGGAAATACAAACGGCAATGACCGATGGCCGCGCCAATGCCTATGAGATGCCGCGGCTTTCGAGTTTTTGCGGTAGGCCTATGCGGCACTCCGGCTGGCATCCGGATTTTATCGCGCGTCTGTTCCGGCGCGGCCATGGCCGCTTCTCGCCCGACATTGTGCATGAACAGGTGATTTGTGAGGGCGCGGTGGCGAGGCTGTCGCAACCGCTAATTCATTTTCCTGTGCGGCGGCTTGAGGACGCATTGTCGCGGATGGACCGCTATTCGAGCGCCGGCGCCGAAATGCTCGCGGCCGAGGGAAAGCGGGTTTCGTTTGCCAGCGGTATCCTTCACGGCCTGTGGTCGTTCTTGCGTGGTTATATTTTTCGCGCGGGATTTCTCGACGGACGGCAGGGGTTCCTGCTGGCGGTGGCCAATGCCGAGGGAACCTATTACAAGTACATGAAGGCTTGGCTTGCGAGTCGCCGTGACTGAGCTCATATCCGTCATCGTCACCACTTACAATCGCGAGGACGCGCTCGACGCCGTGCTGCGCTCGCTCGCGCAGCAGAGCGACGGGAACTTCGAAGTCGTGGTGGCGGATGACGGCTCCGGCCCGGCGACGGCTGCGCTGGTCGAGGCATGGAAGGTGCGTCTCGGGCGCAGTCTCGGTCATGTGTGGCACCATGACCAGGGATTTCGCGCGGCCGAGATTCGCAATCGGGCGATCCTGGCGTCCAGCGGTGGCTACTGCATTTTTCTTGATGGCGATTGCATTGCGCGAGCGGATTTCGTCGCCACCCACCGGCGTCTCGCTCAACGCGGCTGGTTCGTGACCGGCAATCGCATTCTGCTGTCTCCCGCGCTGACCGAACGGGTGCTGCGCGAGAAACTTATGTCGGAACGGTGGAGATTTTCCGATTGGATCGGGCAACGTTTCAGCGGCGGCATCAACCGTCTCGCCCCTGTCCTGCGGTTGCCGTTGGGGCCATTGCGCCGGCTGCGTATGCGCGCATGGCGCGGCGCGCGCTCCTGCAACCTCGCGGTTTGGCGCAGCGATCTCGACCGCGTCGACGGTTTTGACGCCGACTTCAGCGGATGGGGCAAAGAGGACTCCGACATCATGGTTCGCCTGCTGCATGCCGGCGTGCGGCGCAAGGATGGCGTGTTTGCGACCGGCGTGCTGCACTTGTGGCATCCGGAGGCGGAGCGTTCCCGTTTGCCGGAGAACGAGCGCAAGCTGGGCGAAACGCTCGGCAGCGATCGTGTACGCGCGCGGCGCGGCCTGTCGGCGTTGCAGGTTTCCGCCGGCGGCATGGCGATGGCGGGCGCCCGATGAGCCTGGCCATCGCACGCGGGTTCGATCGCATGCGTCTTGCGCCGGCCGCGGACCGGCTTGCCATCGGCGTCGCGGTATCGATGCCGTGGTCGACATCGGCGAGCGCCATTCTGACCGCGATCTGGCTCGTTGTGCTCATCCCCACGCTCGATCTCGCGGCACTCCGTCGGGAAATCACGACGCCGGCTGGCGGATTGCCGGTGGCGCTTTTCGGCCTTGGCGCGCTGGGCATGTTGTGGGCCGACGTGAGCTTTGCCGAGCGGGTAGCCGGATTGAATCCGTTCTTCAAGCTCTTGGTCATTCCGCTGCTGTTCGTTCAATTCCGGCGTTCGGAGCGCGGCCTTTGGGTGCTCGCCGGTTATCTGTTCTCGTGCACGACCTTGTTGGCGCTCTCCTCGATATTCGCATTACGTCCAGGGCTGACGATATTTGAGTTGCATCCAGGACGGACATTTATCTCTTTGCGTATTTTTGGCGTGCCTGTAAAAAATGCAGCCACGCAAAGCGGTGAGTTCGTTACCTGCATCTTCGCGCTGCTATTTATTGCGTTTGATCTATTTCGCATGGGACTCAGACTCGTGGCTTTCGCTTCTCTGACGCTTGCGGTTGGTTTTTTTGCCAATATTATTTATGTCGCAATGGGCCGCACTGCGCTGGTCGTCACTGTAGCATTGTTCGTATTGTTCGGATTTAAAAAATTTAGCATGAAGGGAGTGACAGGCCTATTCATCATGGGAGCGCTACTCGCTGCAGCTGCGTGGAATTCTTCGCCATATTTGCGTGACCGTACAACAGCCGCATGGCAAGAGGTTCATCTCTACCGAACCGAAAATAAGCAGAATTCCTCTGGTGAGCGCCTTGAGTTCTGGAAGAAATCGCTTGGCTTCATCGCCGATGCCCCAGTGCTCGGGCACGGCACCGGCTCGATACACGATTTGTTCATCCGCTCCGCATCCGACCAGACCGGCGCTTCGGCCACGGCAACAACCAATCCACACAATCAAACTTTCGCGGTGGCGATTCAGACCGGACTCCTCGGCGCAGCAATGCTTTGGGCGATGTGGATCGCCCACATGTTTTTATTCCGCGGTGACGGTCTGGCGGCGTGGATAGGCCTTCTCGTCGTGACGCAGAATGTTGTGGGCTCGTTATTAAACTCGCATTTGTTCGATGCCGCGCAAGGCTGGGTCTATGTTTTTGGGGTTGGGGTAGCAGGCGGCTTGGTTGCTCGAATGCGCGACAATGAGCTGGTTACGCATGTGGCGTCCGCCGCTCCGATGCAGGATCGATAAGCCGGGCCGATATTCCGATTGGCGGCGATTTGAAGGCATGTTGCGGAAGGCTTTTTTGTATTTGCTATTAACCGAGTGCCGGTTGCGGCTTGCTGGACACTCTTTATGGAATGGCAAACTTGTGAATGTGCTGGTAGGGTGGGGCATAATCGGCGGATGCGTCATTAGAGCGGTGGGACTGGTGGTTTTGGTGCGACGATCCTGTGTTGTGGTTTTGCTCTCGGCGGCGGCGCTTGGTGCGTGCAGCATGCCGGATTCAATTCTCAACAATTCGCCGGTGTTGGAAACGCTCGATCCAGCCCCCTCTTACCGAAAAATTGTAGCGGACAGTTTGGCGGCAGGCGTGAACGATTCGGACTCGCTTGTCGTCGATCGGGAAAATTCGATCGGTCGAAAGCATAACATAACCAGGATATTTGAAGACTCGAGCTTGTTGGCGCCGTTCGAGATATCGGGCGTGCGGCAAGTATATTCTTTCGCAGGCTGGACTTGGCTCACCTGCCTAAAGGCGCATGACAAGGGCCGCCCACTTTATTATGCGGTATTCATTCAGGACAATCGGGTGATTAATGCGCGCGCCCGCGTTGCGGTGGATGAATGCGACAAGCAGACTTACGACCCGTTGAAAGTGGAGCTGCCTACGCTGCCGCACTTCCGCACCCGAGCAATTTCCCGCGTGATTTATTAACGCTGGCGACTCGGTTTAAACCGGCACGTAGGCGCCCTTGGGCGCGCTTGGCCCGGCATTGTCCGATTTTTCTATTTGTATCCGGGTTCACTGGTCCCATGCGAATAGTGTGGCGCTAACGTTGTATCGATGTTTGCACCATCGCCATGAGACCGGCGCGAGTCTCAATCTGTGGACGCCAGCCTGCCGCGATCAACTTGTCCGGCGTGGCCACTAAACTGCCGCCAAGGCGATGCCAGATATTGGCGTGTCCAAAAACCTTGAATGCGGCTTCGAATAATTTTGGTGGGACGGAAATCATTCCTGGCCGCCGTCCAAGCGCTTCGCGCATCGTCGCGATGATTTCCGCGAGAGTAAGTGCGCTTGGGTCCGCCACAAGATAAGTCTCGTTGACAGCTGCCGGATTTTCGATAGCGAACATGATCGCGGCAATGAGGTTGTCGAGTCCGGCCAACGAGCGCCGATTGTCGAACGCGCCGAAGGGCAGGGGCCATGGAGACGCGGCAAGTTTCACGAGGCTGGCCAAATTTCCTTTTGCCCCTGCGCCGTAGACCAGTACCGGACGGAGAACGGTGAACGGAATGCCGGCGGAACGCACGGCGGCTTCAGCCGCGAGCTTGGAGCGGCCGTAAGCGTCGGTTGGGTTCGGTTCATCGGCTTCGGTCAATATGTGATCGGCGGCAGGCCCGCTCTGCGCGCGAATGGACGAAATAAAAACAAATCGATTGGGACTGATTTCTTTTGCAGCGGTGGCCAATTCGGCAGTCGCACGGTGGTTGACGCGGTCGTAGTGACTTTCCGGGATGGACGCCCCGGCGTGCGCGATACCGGCGAGATGGACGATCACATCGGTGCCGGCAAGCATCGGCTTCCAATCGATTGGGCCGGCCAAATCGGGCTGCGGCAGGATTTCCACCCCGTCAGGCATTCGTGGGTTGGGCGATTTGCGCAGGGCGATGCGGACAACGTGTCCGGCCGCTGTCAGCTTCGAAATCAACGCTCTTCCTACAAAACCGGATGCGCCGGTGACGAAGACACGGCTCACCGTTTGCCCCGGGTGAAAACGAAAAGCAGCCACGTAACGAGCGCGGCTCCGGCGGCGAGGCTGGCGAGCGACATCGCGTGACCGGGTGCCATGACTGTCGCCAGCGCGAGCATCACCAGGCCAAGATTGACCGCAAAAACACGGGCCACAATTTCGATGACGCTAAAGCCCCGGTCTGTGGCGCGCTGGTAGAAATGGGTGCGATGCGCTTGCAGCACCGGCAGGCGGTTGGTCAACCGGATCAGCAATGTGATGGATGCATCGGCGAGGTAATAGAGCGGCAGCAATACGGCGGCGATGAGATGGCCGTTTCCGGCCAGCAGCAGCAGCAGCCAG
>CAMAWF010000124.1 GCA_945861895.1 Rhizobium sp. Q54 | reverse complement strand
GCCTCGGAACACCCTTGGCTGAAAAGCTATTTCCGCGGCAAACGGGCGCGGGCGGTGAGCAAGCACTAATTGAAGGCAGAGTTCGGCGATGGAGACCAAGGCCAATTACGCACTGATCGGACTGTTCACGATCGCGGTGGTCGTCGGCGTGTTCGGCTTTGTCTATTGGTTCCAGCATATCGGCGGGACCGGCGAGCGCGCGCTTTATCGCATCGTCTTCGATAGCTCGGTGTCCGGCCTGCGCACCGGCGGGTCGGTGCTGTTTAACGGTATCCGCATCGGCGAGGTCACCGATCTCAAGCTCAGTCCCGAACTCCCGCAGCGGGTGATCGCCACGATCTCGATCGACAAGTCGGCCCCGGTGCGCGGCGATACCCGCGTCGGTCTGGAATTCCAGGGTTTGACCGGAATCGCGGCGCTGTCGCTCAACGGCGGTACCTTGGCCTCGCCCACGCTGACCGGCACCAACGACAATCCGCCGACGCTGATGGCCGATCCGGAAGCCACCCAGGATGTGACGCAGGCCGCGCGCGACGTTCTCAAGCGGATGGACAGGTTCATCGCCGAGAACGAAGTGGCGTTTCGCAGCGCGATGCGGAATATCGATACGTTTTCCGGCGCGCTGGCGCGCAATTCGGAGCGCATCGACAAGATTCTCGCCGGCGTGGAAAACCTGACCGGCGGCCCGGACGGCAGGAGCGGCGAAATCGCCGAAGCGCTGCGCTCGATCCGCCGCCTCGGCGCCAGCGGCACGCGCGAGGTCGAGGCGCTCTCCGGCGATGCGCGGCGCACGCTCAACGAGATCGAGCGGGCGGTGAAAAATCTCGACCGCAACCCCAGCCGGCTGATTTTCGGCGGCCGCGGCTCCTCATCGGTGCCGGAATATAACGGCGGGCGGTGAGCCGGGCGGCGGCCTGGATAGCCCTAAATCTGTGTTTTTTCGGGACTTTTGACCGCAATCCCCAAGCCGTCGTAAAGCTGGGGCGATATTCGAGGTGGGCGAGAGCGTGTTCGGCGCCTAAAATAGCCCCGAATAGGCATGTTTGTTGGTCGCGTCGGTTTAGGGGGTTTTGTGGGGCGTCGTTCCCAGGCAGGAAACGCGGCGCTGATTGCCGCGCTTGCATTGTTGGTCAGCGGTTGTGGCGGAGGCCTGAGCCTCGGCTCGAAACCGCCGCCGCCGACCTATGATCTGTTCGCAGCGCAGTCTTTCCCCCGCCGCAGCGGACCGCCGCGCGGACAATTGATCGTGGTCGAGCCGACCGCGCTCGCCGTGCTCGACACCGAGAAGATCGTGGTGCGCCCGAGCCCGGACGAGGTAGCCCAACTCGGCAACGCGCAATGGCAAGACCGCCTGCCCAAGCTGTTGCAGGCGCGCGTCGTGCAATCGTTCGAGAATGCCAGCCGCCTGCGTGCGGTCGGCAAGCCGGGCGACAAGCTGGTCGCCGACTTCCAGCTCGTCATCGATGTGCGCGCTTTCGAGATTTCAGCTACCGGCTCGACCGCCGACGTGGTGATCGCGGCCAAGATCGTGCGCGAGCGCACCGGCCGGGTGGTTGCCGCGCGCATATTCCGCGCCAGCGTGCCCTCCGCCGGCACCGAAGGGCCGAGCGCCGTCGCGGCGCTCAACGACGCTTTCGCCAATGTCGCGGTGCAACTGGTGCTGTGGGCGGCGCGGCTGGTTTAGGGCTGGCCACGCGTAGCGGTTAAAACGCAAACGGGCGCAGCTTGAGTGGTGCGCCCGTTTTTTAATCTCAGACGTGTAGATTAGTCGAAACGGCCGGCCGCGTGCGCCAGCATGGTGTAGACCTTGCCGGTCTCCGAGGTGAGATAAGTGCGCGCCACCACCTGGCCGCGGTCGTCGCGCGAGACCTCGTCGAGCAGGCGTTCGAATTCGGCGATGTAGCGGTCGACCGTCTGCTTGAACTCGCGCTCGCCGCGATATTTATGACGGATCTCGTCGAACGCCTTCTGGCCCTGCAACGTATAGAGAGAGCGCGTGAAAACGTTGCGCTCGCCGCGCTTGTAGCGGTCCCACAGGTCGGCGGCCGCGTCATGATCGATCATGCGGGCGATGTCGACCGAGAGCGAATCGAGCGACTCGATCGTGTGCCGCGGCGGGCGTTCTTCGGCGCGCGGGGGGCGCGGCCGCGCCGGCTCGCGCAAGATCTCGCGTGGTGTCTCGCGTGGAATTTCCCGTTGTATTTCGCGCGCGGGTTCGCTCTCCTCGCGCGAAGCGCGGCTGAGCAGGTCGCTGAGCCAGCCGCCGCGCCCGCCGCCGTGGCTCTGGGCCGGGCTGAGCGAGGGCGCTTCCGCCCGCCGCGGGGGCGGCGCAAAACCGCCCGCGTCGCCGCGCGCCGGCATGCGCGCCTGCGTTTCGCCGCGTCCGCCCACGACCGCGAGGCTCGGCTCCCGGCGCAGCGGCTCGACCGAGTCGAGATTGCGGCCGTGGCGCGCGACGATGCGATTGAGTTCGGCCAGCGCCTCGATCTGATCGACGATGACGCGGCGCATTTGCGCTGCGCTCTCGGCGGTCTCCTGCGGCAGTTCGAGAATGCCGCGGCGAAGCTCGGAACGCGTGACTTCAAGCTCGCGCTGCATTTCCGCCGACATGCTCTTCATGCCCTGCATGATGTCGGCGAAACGCTCGTTCGCCTCTTGGAACAACGAGTGGGTGTCGCCGGCGGCCTGCTCGTAGGTGGCGCGCATCGAATCGGTGGTGCGCCGGCGCTCGTCTTCGGCCGCCGCGCGCACGCGCTCGAACTGGTCGGCCATCAAATGTGCGCCGTCGGCGCTGCTTTCGGAGACGACGCGGGCGATGTCGCGCGCGCGGTTGGATGCCACATCGAGCGATTCATCGAGCAGCGCCGAGAAACGCTTGAGCCGCTGGTCGATGTCCTCGGTGCGGATGTCGATGGTCGAGAGCAGCGAGTCGAGCGACGCGCGCTGATTGCTGATGCTGCCTTCCGCACGCTGATTGCTGTGGTCGACCAGTTCCGCGGCCTTGGCGAGATCGCGGCCGTGAACGTCGAACTGCCCGGCCAGCTGGGCGAGATCGGTGATTACGCGCGAGGTCACCTCGCGGAAGCCGGCAAGGTTTTCCTCGATGCGGGAACTCGCCAGCCCGTTGTTCTTTGTGACGTCGTCCATGGCGGAGACAAATTCGGCGACGCGGGTCATCATGGTGTGTTCGAGCGCGCCCATGTTTTCGTGCGCGCCGCTCAATACTTCCTGCAGCATGAGGTTGGCTTCGCGCAGGCGCTCGAACAGCGCCGTGGTGTCGGAGCGCAACATGCCGTGTGTTTCCAGCATTTCCGACACGGTGGCGGCGGCGGTCTGCTTGGACTGCTCGATCGCCGCCTGCGCGGTGGTTTGCAGCTCGTTAAGCGTGCGCGTGACCGTGCCGGCCGCCGTTTCGCTCGCCTTGTTGATGATGCCGGCGATTTCGTCGCTGTTGTCGAGCATCGTCTTGGTGAAAACAAGGCCCTTGTTCTCGATCGACTTGACGGCCGCTTCGGTGGCGCGCGTGACCTCGGCGGCGAATTCCTGGCCCTTGCCGGTCAGCGCCGCGATCACGCCGCCGCTCTTCTCGTCGAGGATGCTGCCCATCTCGTTGGCGCGTTTGCTGATGGCGGAGGAAATCTCATCCGCCTTGCCGATGAAGCTGCGCGCAACCTCGGCGCTGACGCCGAGCAGCGTGCGTTCGACGTCGCCGGCATTTTCCTTGAGCACGCCGCTGACGCTGGTCGACAGCGAATTGAGCGAGCGCTCGACTTCGGTCGCGCTGGTGCGGATCGAATCGGTGGTGGAAATCGCAAGCTGGCCGAGCGCGCGTTCGGCTTCTCCGGCATTGCTCTTGATCGACTGGCTCAACTGCTCCATGCGGGCATTGAGGGCATCGGCGGCGGCCTTGCTGCGCGACTCGATCTGGGTGGTCACGGTTTCGGCGCGGCCGATGAGCAGTTCCTCGAACCGGCCGATGCGCGAGTCGAGATTATCGGCGACTTCGGTCGCATGCGCGCCGAGCGTCCGGTCGAGGTGCTCGATCTTGGCGGTGATCTCGGCGGCGACATCGCTGCCGCGCATGGTGATCGTGCCGCTGATGTCGCCAATGCGCTTGTCGAGCGCGTTGACGACTTCCTTGCCGCCTTCCGCCAGAGTGGTGGCGATATCCATGACGCGGGTGCCGAGCGTGCTCTCGAATTGCGATAGCCGCGCATCCAGCGCGCCGCTGATTTCCTCCGTCTTCGTGCCCACGCGGCTTTCGAACGTATCGACGTAAGTGCGCAGCGCTTCGGAAACGTCCTGCGTGCGCTGTCCGAGACGTTCCACCAGCTCGCCGCCGTAGGTTTTCACCGTGCGGTCGAATTCCGCGATATGGCGGGTAATCAGGCTGCCGAGCGTCGTGGAGTCGCGGGAAATCTTCTCGGTGATTTCGCTGCCGCCATGGGTGAACATCTGCTCGAAGGCCACTAGGCGCGCCAGCAACATCTCCTTGACCGCATCGCCGCGATTGTTGATGGCGGCGACGAGCGCTTCGGCGCTGTCGTGGAACGTTTCGGCAACATGGCTGCTGCGCGATACAATCGTGTCGGTGATCCGCGTACCGGTCTGCTCCATCTTGGAGACCACGTCGCCGCCACGCAGGCTGAGATCGAGGACCAGCGAGTCGCCGGTCGAGCGCAGCGTGCTGTTCACTTCCTCGACGCGGGCGACGATGTTGTCCGCCATCCGGCTGCTGGTATCGACGATGGCGGCCGTGAGCTGCTGCGACTGGCCGGACATCTGCTCGATGACGGCGGTGGATTTCTGCGCAAAACCCTGCGCGACGTTATCGAGGCGGGCGGACATCATCTGCTGGAGGCGGAGCGAAAGCTGGGAGAACTCCTCTTCCACATGCTCGGTCTTGAAATTCAGGCTTGCCGTCAGCCGCTCGCTGGCGCCGGCGATGGCGCCGGTCGCGCTGTCGCTGGTGGTTTCCAGCCGCTCGAGCAGATTGCTGCCACGCTCGCCGAGCGCGTCGATCATGGAATCGCCGGCGTGGCCGAGCGCGAGCGTGATGTGCTCGCCTTTTTCGGTGAGCGTGCGGGTGATCCGATGCGCGACGTCGTTGACCTTCTCGGAAACGAGATCGCCGACCGAGGTGATGTCGTGCGCGAGATCGAGATGCACGCTGGATATTGCGTTGCGCACCTGTTCGGCTTGGGCAACCAGCGTATCGCGCTGGTTGCCGAGCTCGGTGAGCAGGCCGCGGATGCGAACCTCGTTGTCGTTGTAGGAGCGCTCAAGCGAGGAAACTTCGTTGTGCACCAGCGCCTCGAGTTCGGCGGCGCGCGCCAGTGCACGCTCGACGCCATCGCCCATGGCCGCGACCTCGCGGCGGATGGCCTGGCCGACATTGACGATCGACTCGCGCGCGGTTGTCTCCGGCTCGGCGAGCCGCATGGCCACTTCGGCCATCGACTGGGCCACGAGCCGCAGGTCGCGCGAGCGCGCGATCATATGCGCGAGGACAAAGGAAAGCAGGGCGGGAATGAGAAACGCCGCACCGATGCCGGTGAGCGCCACCATTCCGGACGTGGACTCGCCAAACAGACTAGACAAGACGTCGCGGAACACGAACCCAAAGCCGAGCCCGCCGCCGATCCAGGCGAGCGAGAACACGGCGGCGACCACATAGGCCGCCCGCCGCGGGCGTCCTTGCAGCGCTTGCAGGATGGCTCCCATGGCGACGCGGTCGTCATTGGCGGCGCGCCGCACGGGCGGGTTTTCTTCGGCCCAGCCGCTGGACTTAGGATCGTCATGGAAAAGATCGGCGATGACCGGCGGCGTCTGCGACGTGGCGTGCCGGGTGTCGGCGGATGACGGCGGGGCGGGCGGGCGAATCCCGGCCTGCGGTTCGCCATGGCGGATGTTGAGCGCTTCCTCGATGGCGAGGAGCGCCTCGTCCGTCGCGTCTTTAGTTTTTTTCGGGATATTCGCCATATCGGTCGTCGCCTCGTTACGCTGAACTGTCGCCACGGCCTGGAGCAATGGCATTCCAGGCCGCGCCACGGGCGCGGGGTCTTGATCCGGCGGCAGCCGGCAGTGGACCTGGCGCCGCCCTCCTATACCGCCGACGCTTTATCCTATCGGCTTGGCAATGCGAAAGAAACCGGCCAGGTAAGGACTTTTTAATCATCCTTAATCATTCGATTAACCATAATGCCGCGCGCCGGCGCAAAAGCGATGGTTGAAAGTTGAGCCGAATATTGCGGCTGCCGTGCGGCGGGAGCGGGCGGTCCCACCGTCCGCGGCCGGTCAATTGGGTATCGCGTAATCAGGTATTTACCTTCGGCGCGCTTGCCGCCGCCTTTGGCTGCGGGAGCGGCTAATTATTTACCCGGTTTTTGTCGTTCTCCGGTCAAACTGGAAGCCACAATCGAACGTCCGCGCCTGCGGACAAGGACCCATGCCCGGACTTATGCCGCAACCTTCAGCCGCCGCCCTCGATCCAGTTTCGGCGCCACCGACCGCGCCGGTCGAACAGCCGATCGATCTAGCCCACCTCAAACGCATGACCTTTGGCGACCGCAGCTTGCAGCGCGAAGTGCTGGAGCTGTTCGGCCGCCAGGCCGACATTTTACTCGCCCGGATGCAGGAGCCGGACGCCGGCGTGGTTTCGGCCTCGGCTCATACGCTCAACGGTTCCGCCAGCGGTATCGGCGCATTCGGCGTCGCCCGCGCCGCGCAGGCCGTCGAACTTTCCGCTTGCGCCGATGAACTCAAGCCCGCGCTGCTCCGGCTTGTGGTCGCGCTCGATGCGGCGAGGGCGGACATCGCAGCGCTGCTGCGCGCGCACTGAACTTGCGCTAAAGACTTGCGCTAAAGATTTCAGACCGGGTTGCCGGCGGTGCGCGAGCCTATATAAAGGCAGCCGCGTCTTCGCCGGTCCCGCCCTCCATTCATTTCGTGTCATGCCCAAGATCACCTACATCGATTCCACAGGCGCCTCCCGCACGGTCGAGGGGAATATCGGCGCGACCGTGATGGAGACGGCGATCCGCAACAACGTGCCGGGCATCGAGGCCGAATGCGGGGGCGCCTGCGCCTGCGCCACCTGCCACGTCTATATCGACGAGGCCTGGCGGGAGAAGACCGGCGGACCCTCGCCGATGGAGGAGGACATGCTGGATTTCGGCTATGACGTGCGGCCGAATTCGCGGCTGTCCTGCCAAATCAAGATCACCGAGGCGCTGGATGGCCTGGTGGTGACGACACCCGAGCGGCAAGGCTAGAGCATGATCCTGAAAAGTGGGAACCGGTTTTCGGAAAAGATCATGCTCAAACAAAAAGCTGGAGCCATGCGCTGATTCAATCGGAGTAGATCAGCCTCTAGCGCAGGCTTTTCTCCGCACGCGGTCCACGGGCCGGGTTTTATTCCAGCGCCCGGCGATTTCGTCCTCTTTCCCCGGCGCGCCGGCCCGGATAGACAAGCGCAGCCATGAGCGAACCGATCAAGACCGACGTACTCATCATCGGCGCGGGCCCGGTCGGGCTGTTCGCGGTGTTCGAGCTTGGGCTGCTCGACATGAAGACGCATCTGGTCGACATTCTCGACAAGGTCGGCGGCCAATGCGCCGAGCTTTATCCCGAAAAGCCGATCTACGACATCCCTGCGCTGCCGAAGGTCTCGGCGCAGGGCCTGGTCGATGCGCTGCTGGAGCAGATCAAGCCGTTCGGCGCGACGTTTCATCTCAATGAGATGATCGAGAAGATCGAGCGCATCGGCGAGCCGCTGTTTCGCATCACTACCGATACCGGCAAACTGTTCGAGGCCAAGGTGGTGGTGATCGCGGCCGGCGGCGGGTCGTTCCAGCCCAAGCGTCCCCCGATCCCCGGCATCGAGGCCCATGAAGCGCAATCGGTGCATTATGCGGTGCGCCAGATGGAAAAATTCCGCGGCCAGAAAATCCTGATCGTCGGCGGCGGCGACAGCGCGCTCGACTGGACGCTCAATCTTGCGCCGGTCGCCGGCCATTTGACGCTGCTGCACCGGCGGCAGGAGTTCCGCGCCGCGCCCGACAGCGTCAACAAGATGCTGGCGCTGGTCGACGCAGGGAAAATCGACCTCGTGCTGGGGCAGGTGACCGGGCTGGAAGGCGAGGGCGGCAAGCTGTCCGCAGTCAACGTCAAGCGCAACGACAACTCAAGCGTTCACATCGTCTGCGACGCCATGCTGCCGTTTTTCGGGCTGACCATGAAGCTTGGGCCGGTCGCCAATTGGGGCATCAAGCTTGCCGGCGAATTGATTGCGGTCGACACCGAGAAATTCGAAACCAGCATGCCCGGCATTTTCGCCATCGGCGACATCAACACCTATCCGGGCAAATTGAAGCTGATTTTATCGGGCTTCCACGAGGCGGCGCTGATGGCGCAAAAGGCGCACCGCTACGTCTATCCGGACAAGAAGTTGACCTTCCAATACACGACGTCGTCGACCAGCCTGCAGAAGAAGCTCGGGGTGAAGTAAAGACGTTATCCGCCGATCGTCTCCTCGACGATGCGCGGATTGCGCGCCAGCATTGCGAGCAGTACGCGGGCA
>CAMAWF010000123.1 GCA_945861895.1 Rhizobium sp. Q54 | reverse complement strand
CATCGAGGCCGTGATCGAGCGCGCGCGTCCACGCGGCAATGGCGCGACTCGCCGCCGCGCGCGCTTCGTCCTCGCGGCCCATGTGCAGCGCAAGCGAGCCGCAGCAGCCCGCGCCATCGGCGATCACCACCTCGCATCCGTGGCGTTGCAAAAGCCGGATGGTGGCGGCAGTGATGTTGCCGTCAAGCGCCTGTTGCGCGCAGCCGGCGAGCAGCGCGACGCGCCGGCGCGCCTTTCCTTCGGCGCGGAAAATCTGAGGCGCGAGAATATTGGACGAGGTGCGCGCGGGGATCATGTCGAGCATGGCGCGCAGCCGTGTGGGCAACAACGCGCGCAACGGCCGCACCAGACGGCCGAGCGTCAGAGCGGCGAGGAACAGTCGCGGATGCGGCAGCACATGCGCCAGCAGCCAGCGTTGCACGCGGTTGGCGAGCCGCCGCCGGTGATGCTTTTCGATATGGACGCGCGCGCGGTCGATGAGATGGACGTAATCCACCTTGACCGCGCAGGTGGTCATGCACGACAGGCACGAGAGGCATCGGTCGAGGTGATAGACCGTGCGCGCGTCCGGCGCGCCGCCCTTTTCCAGCATGGCCCGAATCAGATCGATGCGGCCGCGCGGGGAGTCGTTCTCATCGCGGGTGAGCACATAGGTCGGGCAGGTATTGGTGCAGAAGCCGTAATACACGCAGGTTTTCAGAATCTGGTTCGCTTCCGCGATCTCCGGATCCTTCAATTGCATGGCGGAAAAATTCGTCAGCATCGGCGTTACCGCGCGTCCCGATGCCGAGCCTAGCGCCGGCTGGCCCCGCCGTCTTGGCCGGGCGCGCAACCGGATTTGGCCATGCGTGCAATTGCGTGTAGCCTTTTTGTCCCGGACCGCGAAGGAGACGATGGTGGCCGCGAAAACCTGGTCCACGGATACGGTTGCGCCGCGCGAGGGATTGTCGTTCTGGCGGGAGGCTGTTTGCCAAGCCGTCCTGAACGTGAACGCGGCGGCGCCGTCCGCGCGCTTCGAAGCCAGCATTTCGGGACAGAATTTCGGCGTCTTGCGGTTCGCCGCATTCACCGCGACGCCGCATCAGATTGTCCGCACGCAAAAGCATGTCAGCCGCGCCGGCGAGGACACCTGTCTCATAAGTTTGCAGCGCCACGGGCGAAGCCGAATGACGCAAGGCGAGCATGCGCTGGACCTCGATCCCGGCGAGATCGCCATTCTGGATGGCACCCGGCCCTTCAACGTCGTCTTTCCGGATCGCGTGAGCCGCGTTCTTGCCGTGGTGCCGCGCGCCATGCTCGACAGCCGGGCGCCGTGGATGCGGCGTGCGCGCCTGCGAAAAGTTGCGGCAACCTCGCCGTATTTCGATCTGGCACGGCAGCACATGCTGCAGTTCGCGGGCGACCGCCGCCTCGACGAGAGCGAAGCCAGCCTGCTGACCGATAATCTGTGCAATTTGCTCGCGCTGGCGACCGCACCCGATGCGCGCGCGCTGGACGCGCCCCCGGATATTCAGTTGCAGGCGATCCTCGGTTTCTGCCGCGGCCAGCTGGCCGATCCCGGCCTGTCGCCGCAGCGCGCTGCCGATCATTTCGGGATTTCGCTGCGCACGCTTCATCTGCGCTTCGAAAAGGGCGGGCAGACCTTCGGCCGGTGGGTGCTGGGGAACAGGCTCGATGTCTGCCGCCGCGCGCTGCGCGATCCGGCGCAGGACGCGATAAATATTTCCGAGATCGCCTACCGCTGGGGTTTTTGCGACATCTCGCACTTCACCAAGGCATTTCGCGCGCGCTTTGGCATGACGCCGCGCGACGCGCGCAGCGGAGATCGCTGACGGCGGTGTGACCAGCTACGCCGCTTTCTTTTCCAGGTCGGCCTTCCATTGCCCGAGCGCGGCGAGGCCGTTCATTTTTGCACGATGTGAAAATGCGCGCTGGGCCGCCGCCACGTTCTCAGGTTTCCCCGACCACGCCTTTTGCGGCGCGGCCTGCAAGGCGCGGCCGTAACTGAATGTGAGCTTCCACGGCAGATTGCCGATTCTGTTCATGGCGTCGAGATGGGCGGTCGCTTCCTCGTCGGATTGACCGCCGGAAAGGAAAGCGATGCCCGGCACCGCGGCCGGCACGCAGTTCTTGAGCATCTTCACCGTCTTCTCGGCGACTTCATCGATGCCGGCGCGGTTCTTCGCCTTGTTGCCGGCGATTGCCATGTTCGGCTTGAGCACCATGCCTTCGAACGCCACGCGGTTATAGAAAAGCTCCTGGAAGGTTTCCTTCAGCACCCATTCGGTGATCATCATGCAGCGGTCGATGTCGTGGTCGCCGTCCATCAGCACTTCCGGCTCGACGATGGGGACGATCTGCGCCTCCTGGCACAGCGCCGCGTAGCGCGCGAGCGCATGCGCATTGGCGTGGATGCAGGCGTAGCTCGGAATGCCGTCGCCGATGTCGATGACGCCGCGCCATTTCGCGAAGCGCGCGCCTTGCGCGTAATATTTCGGCAAGCGGTCGGCAAGCTTGTCGAGGCCGACGGTGACGACTTCGCCGGGGCAGCCGGGCAGCGGCTTGGCGCCCTCATCCACCTTGATGCCGGGAATTGCGCCCGCCTTGTTGATGAGCTCGACCAGCGGCGTGCCGTCCTTGGCTTTTTGCCAGATGGTCTCGTCATAAAGAATGACGCCGGAGATGTGCTTCGACATCGCCTCGGTCGAGCGGAACATCATCTCGCGATAGTCGCGGCGGCTGTCCTCGGTCGACTCCACGCCGATGACGTCGAAGCGCTTCTTGATGGTGCCGGAGGATTCGTCCGCCGCCAGAATGCCGCGGCCGGGCGCGACCATGGCTTCGGCCACCTTGTTGAGTTCGGCAAGATTCATCGCTCTCTTCTCCCTGGCCTTTTTGTCATTCCGGGGCGCGCCGGAGGCGCGAACCCAGAATGACGCGGTGAATCATTTTACCCTCAATACCTCGACGCCGGGCAAGGCCTTGCCTTCCAGCCATTCGAGAAAAGCGCCGCCGGCTGTGGATACATAGCTAAAGCGCGCGGTAACCCCGGCCTCGTTGAGCGCCGCGACGGTGTCGCCGCCGCCTGCGACCGATACCATTTTTCCCGCCGCCGTTAAGCCCGCCGCCGCCTCGGCGATCTCGACGGTGCCGTGGTCGAACGGCTTGATCTCGAACGCGCCGAACGGCCCGTTCCACACCAGCGTCTTCACCCGCGCCAGCACCGCGATGACGCGCTCGATGCTTTCGGGACCGATGTCGAGGATCATGTCGTCGGCGTCGACACGCTCCACATCGACCACGCGCGCGGGCGCGTTGGCCGCGAATTTTTTCGCCACCACCGCATCGGCCGGCAGCACAATCTCGCGGCCTGTGGATTTCGCCTTGTCGATGATCGCGCGCGCCATCGGCACGAGGTCGCGCTCGACCAGCGAATTGCCCACCGGCTTGCCGAGCGCCGCCAGGAACGTGTTCGCCATCGCGCCGCCGATGATGAGCACGTCGACTTTTTCCAGCAGGTTTTCGAGCAGGGTGAGCTTGGTGGAAATCTTGGCGCCGCCGACGATCGCCGCGAGCGGACGCCGCGGCGCTTCCAGCGCTTTGGTCAAAGCGTCAAGCTCGGCCTGCATGCAGCGGCCGGCATAGGCGGGCAGCTTGTGGGCCAATCCTTCGGTCGAGGCGTGTGCGCGGTGCGCGACGGAAAAGGCGTCGTTGACGTAAAGCTCGCCGAGCTTGGCCAATTCGCCGGCGAAGGCGGGATCGTTGTTTTCCTCGCCGGGGTGGAAGCGCGTGTTCTCCAGGCAGAGCACATCGCCGGGTTTCATCGCCGCGACCGCGCGCGCGGCCACCTCGCCGATGCAGTCGTCGGCGAATGCGACCGGGCGCTTGAGAATCTTCGCGGCCTCGGCGGCGGCCGGCTTGAGCGAGTCTTTTGCATCGCGTTTTTTCGGCCGGCCGAAATGCGAGAGCAGGATGACCTTGCCGCGCTTGCCGGCGATCTCAGCGATGGTCGGCGCCATGCGTTCGATGCGCGTTGCGTCCGTCACCTTGCCGTTTTCCATCGGCACGTTGAGGTCGACGCGCACCAGCACGCGTTTGCCGCTCACGTCGGCCTGATCGAGGGTGCGGAATTGCGGCATTCACTTGTTCTCTCTCGTCACCCTGAGGTGCGAGCGGCGCTATCGCCGCGAGCCTCGAAGGATGGCGTGCCCGGCGTCATCCTTCGAGGCGCGCCAAATGGCGCGCACCTCAGGATGACGGATTGAGACTCAAATCAGCTTCCCCATCGCCACCGCGGTGTCGGACATGCGGCAGGAAAATCCCCATTCGTTGTCGTACCACGACATCACCCGCACCAGCGTGCCGTCGATCACCTTGGTCTGATCCATGTGGAAGATGGCCGAGTGCGGATCGTGGTTGAAGTCGATGGAGACATTGGGCTCAGTCGTGTAGCCGAGGATGCCTTTGAGCTGCTGCTCGGCGGCGCGCTTGATGGCGCCGTTGATCTCGTCCTTGCTGGTCGCCTTCTTCGCCACGAATTTGAAATCGATCATCGACACGTTCGGCGTCGGCACGCGGATTGCCACGCCGTCGAGCTTGCCGGCAAGCTCCGGCAGCACCAGGCCGACGGCTTTGGCCGCACCGGTCGAGGTCGGGATCATCGAGAGCGCGGCGGCGCGGCCGCGATAGAGATCCTTGTGCATGGTGTCGAGCACCGGCTGGTCGCCGGTGTAGGCGTGGATCGTGGTCATGAATCCTTTGTCGATGCCGATGGCGTCGTTGAGCACTTTCGCCACCGGCGCGAGGCAATTGGTCGTGCACGACGCGTTGGAGACCACCTTGTGGTCTTTGGTGAGCTTGTCGTGATTGACGCCGTAGACCACGGTGAGATCGGCGCCGTCGGCGGGGGCGGACACCAGCACGCGCTTGGCGCCGGCCGTGAGATGCATCGAGGCCTTGTCCTTGGCGGTGAAGATGCCGGTGCACTCCATCGCGATGTCGATGCCGAGGTCTTTCCACGGCAGCGTGGCCGGGTCCTTGATGGCGGTGACTTTGATCGCGCCATTGCCGACGCTGATGCTGTCGCCCTTCACTATCACTTGGCCGGGGAAGCGGCCGTGCACGCTGTCGAAGCGCAGCAGATGCGCGTTGGTCTCCACTGGCGCGAGGTCGTTGATGGCGACAATTTCGATGTCCTTGCGGCCGGACTCGGCGACGGCGCGGAGAATATTGCGGCCGATGCGCCCGAACCCGTTGATGGCGACGCGTATAGTCATTTAACCCGGCTCCTTGACTAACTGCTTACAGTGTCGTCGCGCTTGCTATGTCTTTCCCAGTTTTTGCATCGCCGCCCCGGCGACAGCCTCCGCGGTGATGCCGAATTGCTTGTAAAGCTCCTTATAAGGCGCGCTTGCGCCAAAGCCAGTCATGCCGACGAAAATGCCGTCGCTGCCGATGATCGCGTCCCAGCCCTGGCGCACCGCGGCCTCGACCGCGATTTTCACCTTGGCGTCGCCGATAATGGCGTGCCGCGCGGCTTCCGGCGCCTCCGCCAGCAATTCGAACGACGGCACCGAGACGACGCGCGCGGCGACGCCTTTCGCCGCCAGCAGTTTTTTTGCCTCTACGGCAAGCGAGACTTCCGAGCCGGTGGCGAAAATCGAAACTTCGGCCTTGCCGTCGGCTGCGGCGATTTCGTAGGCGCCGGCGGCACAGCGGTTTTTGTCGTCGACGCCCTGCCGGAGTTGCGGAAGGTTCTGCCGCGTCAAAGCGAGAATGCTTGGGCGCTCGCGCGCTTCGAGCGCAAGCTGCCAGCACTCGACGGTCTCGACCGCATCGGCCGGGCGGAACACCAGCAAATTGGGAATCGCGCGCAGCGCGGCCAGATGCTCGACCGGCTGGTGTGTCGGCCCGTCTTCGCCCAACCCGATGGAGTCATGCGTCATGACGTGAATGACGCGCTCGCCCATCAGCGCGGCGAGCCGGATTGCCGGCCGGCAATAATCCGCGAACACCAGGAACGTGCCCGAGTAGGGAATGATGCCACCGTGCAGCGCCATGCCGTTCATGGCGGAGGCCATGCCATGTTCGCGCACGCCGTAATGAATAAAGCGGCCGGAAAAATCCGCCGCATTCATTGCCTGCATGGATTTGGTGCGCGTATTGTTCGAGCCGGTGAGGTCGGCCGAGCCGCCGATCATTTCCGGCACGGCGGGAATGAGCCCCTCAAGCGCGAACTCGGACGACGAACGGGTCGCGATATCTTTCGGCGTTGCGGCGAGCGTTTCCTTCAGCTTGCGCACGGCGGCGGCTAACGCCTGCGCCGGCAGATCGCCGCGCATGCGGCGCTCGAGCTCGCCGCGTTTTGCGGGCTCGAGCGCTTTCAGCCGCTTGTCCCAATTGGCGTGCGCAGGTTTTCCGCGCTGACCGGCGGCGCGCCAGGCCTCGACGATGTCGGCGGGAATTTCGAACGGCGCGGAGCTCCAGCCCAGCGCCTTGCGCGCGCCGGCGATTTCGTCAGGCCCAAGCGGCGAGCCGTGCGCCTTTTCGCTGCCGGCCTTGGTCGGCGCGCCGAAGCCGATTTTGGTCTTGCAGGCGATCAGCGTCGGGTGGTCGGATTTCTGCGCCTTTTCGATCGCGGCGGCGATGGCGTCGGGATTATGCCCATCGATGCGCGCGGCGGCCCAGCCAGCGGCCTCGAAGCGCTTGACCTGATCGACGCTGTCGGAAAGCGAGAGCGCGCCGTCGATCGAAATGCCGTTGTCGTCGAACAGCACGATCAGCTTACTCAGGCGCAGATGGCCGGCGAGCGCGATGGCTTCCTGGCTCACGCCTTCCATCAGATCGCCGTCGGAGGCCAGCACATAGGTTTTGTGATCGACGGTCTCTAGCCCGAACACGGCGGCAAGGTGCCGTTCTGCGATTGCCATGCCGACCGCATTGGCAAGGCCCTGGCCGAGCGGGCCGGTGGTGGTCTCGACGCCCGCGGTGATGAAATTTTCCGGATGCCCCGGCGTCTTCGAGCCGAACTGGCGGAAGCGCTTGATCTCATCGATCGTCACTGCGGCGTAACCGGTGAGATGCAGCAGCGCGTAGATCAGCATCGAGCCGTGCCCGGCGGAGAGCACGAAGCGGTCGCGGTCGGGCCAGGCCGGATCGGCGGGATCGAATTTGAGGAAGCGCGTAAACAGCACGGTGGCGATGTCGGCGGCGCCCATCGGCAGGCCGGGGTGTCCGGATTTCGCCTGCTCGACCGCGTCCATGGCGAGCGCGCGGATGGCGTTGGCCATGCGGTCGTGTTGTGCGCGGGAAATGGCGGCCAAATCCACGGCGGCCGTCGTCGGCGAGGCTTTTGCGCTCATGGAGATGGGCCTGATCTCAACCGGCGTGGGATAGCATGTGAGGGGGCCGAGTCAATGTGACGGCCACCCGCGCGCGCTGCCATGCACAGGCTGCAAAAACTCCCTTGCAAAGCTTTTCCGGGGCGTTGACGGCGCGATATTGCAGCACGTAAAGTTCTTTCTCTAAACAATTGCCCGTACAAGATATTTTCGGCGCGGGATCGGGCCATGGCGGAGCAGAGCGCACTCGATACATCGGTCAAGCGTCTGGCGCTCGCGCTCGACGCGCTCGGCGCCGCGGTCGAGCGCCGGCGCGAGGCCGACCGCAGCGAGGATGGGCTGGCGCAGCAGCTGCATGCGCTCGGCAGCGACCGCTCGCGGCTGGCCGCGGCGCTTGACGGCGAGGCCGCCCGTTCGCGCGCGCTGGAAGACGCCAACCGCGAGATCGCGCGCCGGCTCGACCTCGCCATCGACACCATCCGCGGCGTGCTCGACGCCAACGACCGCTAAGGCCCGAAACCGCCCATGGCGCAGGTCAACGTCACCATCAACGGCCGCCAGTTCCGCATCGCTTGCGACGACGGGCAGGAAGCGAGCCTGGAAGCGCTCGCCAAAAGTCTCGACCAGCGCATCGAATCGCTGCGGGGAAATTTCGGCGAAATCGGCGACACCCGCCTCACGGTGATGGCGGCCATCCAGGTTGCCGACGAACTGGCCGAGGCCGGACGCCGCATCCGCCGCATGGAGGAGGAGCTCACTGCCCTGCAGGATGCCCGCGTGGTGTCCTCCGACCGCGCCAGGGCGGCGGAGGCGGCGGTGGTGTCCGCCTTCAATTCGGCCGCCGAGCGGATCGAAGGCATCACCCGCAAGCTTAACCAGACGCTGGGGAATGGCGTCGCGCTCGGGTAGCGCCGGCCGCCGCCAGTCATTACATTGGCCAAGCGGGGCTGCGGGGTGCGTTAGGAGTCACATTCCCCGGGGCCTTACGATCTCGACGGGAGCTGTCCCTGACCGGGGCCGTGGTTCCGGTTATATGGCGCCCACCTACATATGTAGGTTCCCGGGATCACACTCCGACGGCTTTTGCGGCTCCGCACTTTTGTCACTTGCTCGTCATTCCGGGGCGCGGCCGAGGGCCGCGAGCCCGGAATCCATATTCACCAACCGGGGTTATGGATTCCGGGCCCGGCGCTTCGCGCCGTCCCGGAATGACGGGTATGATTGCGCCATGCCTGCCACTTCACCCGCTCAAGATGAAAAAGCCGCGCTCCGCACCGCCGCATTGGCGCGGCGCGATGCTTTGCCGGCGGCGGCACGCGTTCAGGCGGCCGAGGCCATCGCGGCGCGGGTGTTTCCGGTTGCCGTGCCGGCGGGAGCGATTGTCTCCGGCTTCTCGCCGATGAAAAGCGAAATCAATCCGGTGCCGCTGTTGCGCAAGCTCGCCGACGCGGGCGCCAGGCTCGCGCTTCCCGTGGTCGCCGGGCGC
>CAMAWF010000122.1 GCA_945861895.1 Rhizobium sp. Q54 | reverse complement strand
GACGCCATCGACAATTCCGCCGGCGTCAACACCTCCGACCTCGAGGTCAATATCAAGATCGCGCTCGCTTTGCCGCTGCGTGACAAGCGGCTCGACATGCCGGCGCGCAACAAGCTGCTGGTCGAAATGACCGGCGACGTTGCCGGTCTCGTGTTGCGTAATAATTATCTGCAAACGCTCGCGCTCTCGCTGGCCGAGCGGCGCGAGCTCGAAGATGTCGGATTCCTGCAACGCTTGATGCAGACACTGGAAGCCGGCGGCCATCTCGACCGCGGCGTGGAATTCCTGCCCGACGACATGGAGATCGCCGAGCGCTACAAGCGCGGCCGGGCGTTCACCCGGCCCGAGCTTGCGGTGCTGCTGGCCTACGCCAAATTGACGCTTTACGCCGAGCTGCTCGACTCTTCGGTGCCGGACGATCCTTATCTCGGCCGCGAGCTGGGCCGCTATTTCCCCAAGGCCATCGCCGAGAAATTTCCCGACGCGCTGGAACGGCACCGCCTGCGCCGCGAGATCATCGCCACGCAACTCGCCAATTCGATGATCAACCGCGGCGGGCCCTCGCTGGTCGTGCGCATCGCAGATCAGACCGGCGCTGTCCCGGCGAATATCGCCGCGGCGTTTGCGGCGGTGCGCGACAGCTACGGCATGCCGGCGCTCAACGACGAGATCAACGCACTCGACAACAAAGTATCCGGCAGCGCACAACTCGGTCTCTACGCCGCGGTGGAAAATCTCCTGCTCGACCGCCTGGTGTGGTTCCTGCGCAATGACGATCTCAGCAAGGGTCTTGCAAAGATCGTCGCGCATTATCGCGACGGCATTGCGGCCGTTGCAGGTGCGCTCGATGCGGCCTTGTCGAAGGAAGCCGCGGCGGCGCGCGCCGCGCGCGAGGCCGAACTCAAGCAGGCGGGCGTGCCCGACGATGTGGCGCGCAAATTCGCCAACCTGCCGCTGCTGCGGGCCGCGCCCGACATCGTGCTGGTCGCCGATCGCGCCAAACGTCCGGTCGCCGAGGTCGCCGCCACTTATTTCGCGGCGCAGGCTTTCTTCCGCGTCGATCGCATCGCCGATGCGGCGGGCCAAATCGCGGTCGCGGATTATTTCGACCGGCTTGCGCTCGACCGCGCGCTCGACTCCATCGGCGATGCCGGCCGCCGGATCACCGCGGCGATGGTGGGAAATGGCGCGGCCGGCGCGGGTGCCGTGGAAGCCTGGGTGAGCCCGCGCAAGCAGGAAGTGGAGCGCATCCGCGCCTCGATCCACGAGATCGCCGGCTCCGGGCTGACGCTGTCCAAGGTATCGGTGGCGGCGAGCCTGCTGGGCGATCTGGCGAAGAATTAAAGAACTAATGCCTAAAATGCCGCGTGCCGGTGAACACCATGGCGACGCCATGCTCGTCGGCGGCCTTGATCACCTCGTCGTCGCGCACCGAGCCGCCCGGCTGGATCACCGCGGTGGCGCCCGCTTCGATCGCCACCAATAATCCATCCGCGAACGGAAAGAAGGCGTCCGACGCCACCACCGAGTCTTTGGTCGGCGGCGCCGGCAATTTCGCGTCGCGGGCGGCATCCTCGGCTTTGCGCGCGGCGATGCGCGCGGCGTCGATCCGGCTCATTTGTCCAGCGCCAATGCCGACCGTGGCGGAATCCTTGGCATAGACGATGGTGTTGGATTTGACGTGCTTGGCGACGCGGTATGCAAACCGCAGATCGCGCAATTCCGCTTCGCTCGGCGCGCGCTTGCTCACGACTTTCAGCGCCATGTCGTCAACCGAAGCATTGTCGCGCGACTGCACCAGCAGACCGCCGGCCACCGACTTTACCGTCAATCCGCCGGCCCGCGGATCCGGCACGCCGCCGGCGAGCAGCAGCCGCAAGTTCTTCTTGGCACCGACGATGGCGATGGCGTCCTCGCTTGCGTCGGGGGCGATGATGACTTCGGTGAAGATTTCGGTAATCGACTTCGCTGCTTCCGCATCGAGCTTGCGGTTGAGCGCGACGATGCCGCCGAACGCCGAGGTCGGATCGCACGCCAGCGCCTTGGCGTAGGCTTCCGCGAGGTCTTTTCCCTCCGCGACGCCGCACGGATTGGCGTGCTTGACGATGACGCATGCCGCGGTGCGTTTGGCGTCGAACTCGGCGGCGCATTCGTAGGCCGCGTCGGTGTCGTTGATATTGTTGTAGGAGAGCTGCTTGCCCTGCACCTGCCGCGCACTGGCGACGCCGAAACGCTTGGCCCCGTCGCGGTAGAACGCCGCGCTCTGATGCGGGTTCTCGCCATAACGCAGGGCCTCGGCGAGTTTTCCGCCAAACGCGCGATAATCCGGCGCGGTATCGCCGAGCGTTTGCGCGAACCAGTTGGAAATCGCCGCGTCATAGGCCGCCGTGCGCGCGTAGGCCTTGGCGGCAAGCTTCATCCGCAGCGCCAGCGTGGTGGTGCCCTTGTGTTCCGACAATTCCGCCAGCACCGCCGCGTAGTCGGCGGGCTCCACCACCACCGTCACGGCGGTGTGGTTCTTGGCGGCGGCGCGGATCATCGCCGGCCCGCCGATGTCGATGTTCTCGATGCAATCGTCAAAGCTGGCGCCTTTCGCCACCGTCGCCTCGAACGGATAGAGATTGACCACCAGCAGGTCGATCGGGCGGATGCCGTGCGCTTGCATGGCGGCGGCGTGTTGCTTGTCGCCGCGCACCGCGAGCAAGCCGCCGTGCACTTTGGGATGCAGCGTCTTGACGCGGCCATCCATCATTTCGGGGAATCCGGTCAGTTCGGCGACGTCGACGACTTTAAGTCCGGCGTCCTTGAGCGCCTTGGCGGTGCCGCCGGTCGAAACCAGTTCGATGCCGTGAGCGGTCAGCGCGCGGGCAAATTCGGCAAGCCCGCTTTTGTCGGACACCGACAACAAGGCGCGGGATATGGGGCGCGGATCGGCGATCATCTCGTTCTCTTCAGGGTGGCGGGCGAACCATACATCACAGCGGCAATTCCGGCTCGTCCGGGCGGCCCCGGCGCCCGCCCGAATGCGCCTGCGGAACGTGCAGGAACGTCCACTGCATGTGCGGCTGGTTGCGGGCATGACCATAGATCACGATTTGCACCGTGCGTCGCGGCCCATCGGAGCCGGCGAGATACACGCTTTCCTCGATCTCGACCGGGTGTTCGTAGGAATTGAAAGTCCACACATCGCGGTCGGGCATCACCAGAATTGCGCCATGGCCGTCGGACAGCCGGTTGGCCTTCACCGCCGGGTGCAGGTGGAAGCGGATGGCGAATTCGTCCGGCACGCGGTCCGGCAATGTGTCCCCGGCAGCCGGAGAAAATATGTCCTCGCCGTCGAGCCGGTTGCCGTCGGCCGCGAGCTTCAGGATGCGTGCATGCAGCAGACGAAAATCCTGCGCGTAGCCGTCATGCGCCGCGCGCAATACCACGGCATTGTCTTCTTCGCCGCGCGCGACCTTGACGTAGCTCGGGCCGCCGATGATCGGTACGCCGCACAGCAGCCGCCGGAACGATCCGGATTTGTGAAAGCGGCACGAAGACGTGTCGTTGAAGGTGACGGTGGAATGCGCCGCGGTGGCGCGCGCCACCTGCCGCCAGGTCTCGCGATTCGCCGCCGGCAGGCCGCAATTCACCACAATGCGGTTTTGCCGCCACGACAGTTCGAATGAAAGACAGCCGGCATGCGCCTCCTGACTCAAACCCATCGGCGGTGGCAGGCCGGTATCCATCAGCACGACGGCCTTGCCGGCGTCGAGCCGCTGGTAACCGGAATGCGGCGCGTTCGACAACGGCGCGCCGCGGGCATCGTCAAGGGCGAGCACACTGGCGAGCTGATCGGGCGGCGTCGGCCCCATGCCGTTGAAATGCGCAAAACTGCCGTCGCCGTGGCGGAAAAACCGCAGCATCGGCATCATGCGGTCGATGGCGTTGAGCAAAGCGGCCGGCGGAGGCACGTTGTGCGCGGCAAACACCTGGCGCAGCGGCAACAGATCGAGCAGCAGTTCGATCAGCGCGCCGGGATTGCGGCTGATGTGGCCGCCGTCGGGCAGGATTTGCCGCTCAAGCTCCTCGTTCAAGCGCCGCACCGTCGGCGGCAGATGCCGCGACTGCGCCTGCATGCACAGCGCCGCATAGGTGAGCGCGATCTGCGTCTGCAGACGCGTCGCTCCCTCGGGTCCCTCGGTCGCGACACGCCGCAGGTAGCGCACCTGCCGCGTCAGGCTGCGCAGATAGCGGCGGTAGAAACGCGCATCTGCGTCCTTGAGCACCAGCGGCGCATGGCACAGCCACGACATGATTCGCCGCGCGAGAATGTCCGCGCGCCATGCGGTTGCGTTCCAGGACCCTTGCAGCGCGATCCAGTCCTCGACCAGCGCGCGGGCATTGGCGCGGGTGATGGCGGAATTGCCGGCGCGCAAATGCCGCAGCCAGCCAAAACCGAGCAGGTTCGCCGCCCATTCGTCGGATGGCGGCGTCATCTCGAACGGCGAGCGGCGGTCGCAGATCACCACTTTGCCGGCGAAGGCATAGCGGCCGGCATAGATTTCGGCGGCGCGAGTGACATCCGCGGTGCGCAGGTCCTGCGGCGCGATTTCGATGCGGTCGGTCTTGGCCGGCAGCAAGCGCCAGCGCAACAGCGGATGCGCGTGCAGACGGCTGGCCAGGCTGCGGAACGCGCGGCCTCCGATGAACACGGAGAGCCTGGTTCGCTCCGCGACCGACGCTCTTGTCATGAAGGCGCTCGTTCCCTGCCGACGGCTGCGATTCTCTTGGGCAGGCCACAAGATAGCGAAGCGTCCACGGGCGGCCAACTGGCCGGAAAAGGCCCAAAAACCGCTATTCCCGCAGCAGCCGGGCGGCGTAAAAGCCGTCCAGCCCGCCCCATTGCGGTTCGGGATCGGGCAGGTGGTAGGGCAGCGTGCGCAGGTCGCCCACAGCGGTGATGAATTCATCGTGGCCCATGATCTCGGCGGCCGCGAGCGGCTTGCGGATGACGCGAGAATCGCGCGCCAGCAGGGCATCGATCTGGCCCTCGCTCTCTTCCGGTTCGAGCGAGCAGACGCAATAGACGATCGTCGCGCCCGGCTTGGCCAGTTCGACTGCGCGGTCGAGCAGCCGCTGCTGCAACGACGCCAGCACCGCAATCTCGGTCTCCGCCTTGAGCCAGGGCACGTCGGGATGCCGGCGGATGGTTCCGCTCGACGAGCAGGGTGCATCCAGCAGCACGGCGTCGAATTTTTCGCTTTGCCATTCCAGCACGTCGGCCGCGACGATTTCGGCCTCAAGCGCGAGCCGCGCAAGATTTTCGCGCAGCCGCAGCATGCGTTGCGCCGAGCGATCGACCGCGGTGACGCGCGCGCCGGCGAGCGCGAGTTGCGCGGTCTTGCCGCCGGGCGCCGCGCACAGATCCGCGACCCGCTGCCCGCGCACGTCGCCGAACAGCCGGACCGGCAGCGCCGCCGCCGCATCCTGCACCCACCAGGCGCCCTCGTTGAAACCCGGCAGCATGGCGATCGCGCCATGCGCCTGCGTGCGCACCGAACCGGTCGGCAGCACCCGGCCGCGCAAGCGCGCCGCCCATGATTCCGCATCCTGCTTCACGGTCAGATCGAGCGCCGGCTCGTGCGCGTTGGCTTGCGCGATGCTGCGGGCTTGCGCGGAACCGTAAGTGCGCTTCCAGCGTTTCATCAGCCAATCGGGCGTGTCGAATTTTGCCGCATCGATGTCGGCAATGCGCACGGCGCCATTTTCGGCAACGCGGCGCAACACGGCATTCACCAGCCCGACAAAATGCGCCGCGCGCCGGTCGGCCTGCGCCAGCCGCACGGCGAGATCGACGGCGGCATGATCGGGAACGTCGAGCCACAGGATCTGCGCGGCGCCGAGCATCAGCACGGTCTCCACGCGCGGCGCATCGCGCGGGAATCCGCTTTCGAGAAATCCGCCAAGCAGATGGCGCAGCGTGCCGAGCCGCCGCAGCACGGTCGCGACCAGACGGCGCATCAGCGCGCGGTCGCGGTCGGCAAGCGTGGCGAGGCCGGGATGCGCGCCCTTGCCGGAAAGCTGCTCGTCGAGCGAGAGCCGGCGGCGCAGCACGCCATCGAGAATGTCGGCGGCGATCCGGCGGGCGGCGAGCCCGGGGACTTCCGGTTGTGGCAATGAGCGCGCGCGTCGCATCGGGAATCTTTCGCACGAAACGCCGGCCGGGCGAACCGCCAATTTCGGCAATGTGAAGGAAACGGCGTCCGCCCCGCCGCGGTTGATCCGGCGAGGGCGCGTCATGAAAAACGCCGCCGCCGCGGTTGTGCTTTCCACAGTTCCGAAACCGGTTATCGCCGCGCTTGCCGCCGCCGCGATCGGGCGCCAGCGTTACTCCGCGCCGGATATTCGCGCCGCCCACAATCGGCGCGCCATACCGGCGGGTTGAGGGCGGCTGACGCGGCCTGTGACGCGCGGCCGTGCATTCTTTTTGAGAGTATAAACCATAAATACACGCAAAGATTGAACTTGCGCGAATCGGGTTGGGCGGCTTATTCTAGGATCATGATGGCGTATATATACTTGACAAACCACGGAGGCTGATATAGGCTGTTTTCATTGGAGAAACAACATGTCAGTCCTTTCAAAGAAATACTTCCACGATGAGGCTCTGGCCTTTGCTCATTTGGAGGGCCTGTTGTGGCCGGATGGCCCGACATGCCCCCATTGCGGCAATGCCGACGCCAAGCGGATCACGCGCCTAGAGGGTAAGGCGACCCGTATGGGCCTCCTCAAGTGCAACGAGTGCCGCAAGCAATTCACAGTGAAGGTCGGGACGGTCTTTGAGAGCGCCCATATCCCGCTGCACAAGATGTTGCAGGCGGTTTATCTGCTTTCATGCTCAAAAAAGGGCTGCTCCGCGCACCAGCTTCATCGCATTTTACAGATCACCTACAAGAGCGCGTGGTTCCTCGCGCATCGCATCCGCGAGGCGATGCGGACGGGCGGGCTGACCCCTATGGGTGGTGCGGGCTCCATCGTCGAGGTGGACGAAACTTATTTTGGCGATCTTGAGGATCAGCCAAAAACGACCACGGCTGGCCGCAAGTTCAAGTACGGGAAAGCCCACGGCGTTGCGAGCAAGCGGGCTGTTGTGGCGCTAGTCGAGCGTGGCGGCAACGTGCGTTCGTTCCATGTGGACAAGGCGACCGTCTCTAACGTTGCCAAGATCGTGAGTGAGAACGTCGCGGCTGAAAGCACCCTATCGACGGATGAGAGCCGCCTTTACAGCGCGCTCGGCACGAAGTTCGCCGCCCATAAAACAGTCCGCCATGCCGCAAAGCAGTACGTTGATGGCATCGCACATACGAACACGATTGAAGGCGTGTTTTCAATTTTCAAGCGCGGAATGAAAGGTGTGTACCAGCATTGCAGCGAGAAGCATCTGCACCGCTACTTGGCGGAGTTCGACTTCCGCTACAACGCGCGCGCGGCGGTCGGCGTGAACGATGAAATGAGGTCCGGTAAGGCGCTAAAGGGCATCGCGGGGAAGCGTCTTACCTATCGAAATCCTGACGGGACCGCGCCAGTCTAAAAATACCCGCCACCGGTAGGGTGGGGATAGTTGGACTTGCACTAGTTGCAAGAGCCCAAATCGGCTAAATTCACTGAGGAATCAGAGATTCGTCACCGCACTGGTGGCCACGAGCTTAGAGGCGGGTGCCCGTCTCTGAGGTGCGAGCGGGGCAGGCTAGGGTCCGACTGTCAATCGGGTGCCCGAAACCTGCCCCGTCTAGGGGCCGGTCTGCGCAAGCAGACCGGCTTCTGCCATTTAAGACCGGCGGCCTGCGCAGCGTCGAATCCTTTTTGGTCTGATTCGACTCGCAAGGCAAGGCATTTTCCGGCAATATCCGCCGGATTACCGTCAGAAATAGGCGGTTAGTAGGTAGGTTTCTGGCAGAAACCGCCGAAACTCAGGGGCGGAGCATGGCCGATGATTCTGGCGATGATAAGGTCAGCGAGGTTAGATTCACGCCGCCGCTGATGGCGTGGAAATATCTGCGCTGGCTATCCCGCAACACCGTGCTCGGTAAGACTGAACAGGAAGTCGCCCGTCAATTGTTGATCGAAAAACTCGCGCAGATGCGGCAGGAAGATTACAAGTACGACATTCGTGAATAGGTACACCAGTGAAGAAGATCAAGACGAAGCAGGTTGTCGCCTTCCGCAAAGCCGCCCGCGAACTCGGCGCGGACAAGTCCGAAGCCCGCTTTGATGCCGCATTAAAAAGGATTGCAAGCGTTCCTAGGACGACAGCGGAACGGAAAAAAAACAAACTCAATATTCGCGGTAAATTTCTCCCTCAGGGGTAACTTTTATATTGTATAGCAACTTTTTTCTCATGAGCTTGAAACGGTGCCCAGCACCCAGTGTGCGCCATTGCCCATCCACAAACTCATATGAATATTTGACATAAACATCATCAATTGCGCCTTCATAGGCCCAAAGCTCGACACCAGTACATTTCATAGACCGGCCCCAAGTTTCAGCCCAACGCATCATCGCACTAGCAATTCCCTTTTTCCGCTCGGAAACAACTGTGCCTATTGCATCAATAAATAGATTCTGGCCCTGTTTTCGGAAACTTATAAAACCGATGAGGTTACCATTTTCCTCATAGCCATAAACTTGCGACGATCTTGTTTCTTTATCGTAAAGAAGATCGCCTACGCAGATTTCTTCAAATGGCGCGCCTACGTTACCAATTTTAATATCTGCGTCTCGATCTGAAAGCGACCTTAGGACTCCTAGCATTGGCTTCTTGTCATGAAGTCGATTGTTCGGAATTTCAACAAGTTCAA
>CAMAWF010000121.1 GCA_945861895.1 Rhizobium sp. Q54 | reverse complement strand
GATATCTCAGGTGTGGCACTGGCATTCGTGGCCGCGCTTGGACTCGGTATCGTCATTGTCGTCTCCAGCCGCGTCGTCCGCACAGGCGATTCGCGACCAGTCACTCTTTATATGGCAACCGTCGCTGGCGTCCTGTTGATCACGCTCTGCGCTGTCCAAGGCGAATTTGCGCTACCGCAGACCGGCCTCGGCTGGGCCGGCTTCGCTGGCGCCGCTGTGTTTTACGCCTTCGCGATGATCACATTCTATATTGCCATATCGATGATTGGCCCAGCGCACGTCTCACTATTGTCCTATGCCGAACCGGTGGCCGCCGCGGGGCTTGGCGTAACCCTGCTCGGCGAGGCACTGGCGCCGATCCAGATCGCCGGCATCGCGCTGGTCGTCACGGCGCTAATCGCTGCGACACTGTGGCAGCCGCGCATTCAATTCACATCGAAGACACGAAAGAGTTAAGCCGCTCGCGCCAGTGCCAATGGTCACGTTTTTTGCGCTTAGTGACATGCTTGTCCGATATGGACCTTGGTCGTCAAAATTGGCAGCCGCGTTTCGCGTCGGGCGATCTTGTCACGCCTCGATCTCGAATTCATTCGGCAGTTCGGCCGCGTCGAAGTCGCGTTTGTTGGTGTCAAGATTTTCGAGATTAAAGAACAGGCATTCGTGATGGCTAAAGAGCGGCCCCGCGTGCCAAGTGCCGACGTCGAGCTTGACTACGCAATCGCCAGGAACGCGGAAGGCGATCAGCCGCGCCAGATCGGGCCGCGCACCGTCTGCGGGATTGCTAGGCGGCGCGACCGCGATAAACCAGTCTTTGCCCTGTAGCGATCCAAGGCATTGGCTGACGCGTCGATGCCGCGCCAGATTTGAAAACCGCAGCCGCGGACCATCGAGCTGCATCACCCAAAGGCGCGGCACCCCCGCGGTTAAACTCAGCCGGGCCTCGTCTTTTCCGGTTTCCGGGTCGTAAGGATTGTCGTCGAACTGTCCACCGGCGCGGCGGGCGCGGATGATCTGGCCGCAAGGCGCGAAAGCCGCTTCTTCCAGATCGCGGGGCCGCAAGCCGAGCTTTACTGCCATCTGCTCAAACCGCGACGAGCGGCAGCGCCGGCGAAAAAACCATGCAGCGCGTAATACACAGAGATTCTCCGAAATGAACTCCGAACCAGAACAAAGTTTCGCGTCTTTCCCGCGCTCTGGCAAGATGGGCTAGCGACGCGGCCGGCTGTAATCACCGTTGACGTCCCGGCGCTCCCTGGAGCTGATAAGCAGCGCAAGAATTCCGCTTTGATTTGTCGAAAATGGGTCATTCGCGACCGAGCAATTCAGGCCCCGGACGGCTGTTTGTCCGCTATTGGCCCGATAGCTGCCGTCGCCGCTGCAATGCAGCGAAAGCCGCAAAGTGCCATTTGCGTCTTCCGCTGCGACGCAAAAAAACAGGCCGTCAACGTAACGGCTTGTTTACGAGAACTTTAGTTGAGCAATCTGTCTCGGGCACGCTTAATGCGTCTGTGCGCTGGTCTCTATGCCTCAAAAGGCAGGTGGCTGGAATCCTCCACCTACTGCACAACCCCGCGCCTTAACCGGCGTGGGGCTTTTTGATGCATCTTGCCGCGCATGTTCGCGGCCTGCGGCGAATGATGCGAAGTGCCTACGAGAGACAAATTACTCCGGCGACGCAACGATAACTTATCAGTCACATCCTTAGTCGATCTGAACTCTCACACAGGAGAAAATTATGGCGCCCTCCACGACTGAACGAAAATTTACCCTCGTCTTTCGCCTGCTAATGGCTTGGACGTTTCTATATGCAGCGTCGCATCAGGTACTTAACTCAAAGTTCAGCGTTGCGGCATTCCTCAGCCATACCAAAACTTTCCACGACATCTATGCGCCGCTTACAACACCGGCAATCGACCCTGTCCTTACATTCCTAGTTAGCTACGGGCACCTGCTCATAGGACTTTCGCTCCTGTTCGGGTTGATGGTTCGCGTGAGCGCAGCGTTTGCTGTGGCGCTACTTTTGATGTTCTGGACGGCTCATATGGAGTGGCCATTTATCGAGAACAAGAACAACTTCATTGTTGACTACCATATCGTGTATGCGACGGTGTGCCTCTATTTGGTCTTCAATCGCGCTGGACACGTTTGCGGCCTCGACGCTTGGGCCGAGAAACTTCCCTTCTTCCAACAGCGTCCGGTACTGCGGTCGCTTGTCGGGTGACGTCGATTACGGCGATGCGGCGACAGTAATGTTCTCCGCATTGCCGGTAATCGGTGGCATGGTCAGTGATTTTGGGGTCTACCCGCCAGAATTATTTACAGACGTCCGCCCGCGATGTCCGCTTCGGGTCCAGGCTGTGTAAAAACGCGAGTTTTTAGTCGGGCAAGCCCGACCAGGTGACGCGAGGCCTGTGTTAGGCGCGGATCGCTTCCATCAATCCGCCAACACCCAGAATGCGCATTACCCGTTTCATGTTGTAGGCCAGGACGTGCAGCGCCATTTCGGTGCCGACGTTCTTGAGTGTTTTCATCTGGAAGTGCGTGGCCCCCATCCAGGACTTTATCGTACCGAAGAAATGCTCCACAGTCTGGCGGCGAAGGCGCATTTTCACCGGGTTTCGATCGAGCCGTGCTTGCACGGCCTCAAGGACGGCTTCGTGCTCCCATCGTGAGATCCGCCGCTCTTTGCCTGTTGTGCACTTGCTTTTCAGTTCGCAGGCCTGACAGGCAGTGGTCCAATAGGCGACAAAGCGCACCGCAGCTAAATATCATTTGACAAGCGATAACTGCACCCACTCTAGTGGCACGCGCGTGCTGGTGGAGGAGCCATCCATAGCATCAATAGACGACATCCCACCCGAGTTGGGCGGGGATTTCCAAATGCGCGACCTCCTGCGAGTATGCTAGAATTTCGAAGAAAAGAGATTTATCGCAAGACTGCGGATGGAATGCGACCCATGCGTTTGCTATCTACTCTACTGACCAAATTCGTGCGCAAGGGCCGCCTCCGGGTCTACGACGCTGGTGGCATGCTCCACACTTTCGGTTGCGGTGAGGGCGGGCCGGACGTCACCATTCGCCTGAATGATCGCAAGCTCGAAACTAGACTGTTCTTCAATCCCGAACTCGCAGCCGCCGAAGCCTATATGGACGGCACGCTGACGCTGGAGAACGGCTCGGGCATCCATGATTTTCTGATGCTTTTTTCGGTCAATCGCGCCGGTCTCTATGCGCATTCTTCACATAAATTTCTGCGCGGCGTCTGGCGCCGCATCCGGCGTTTCCACCAGCACAACACCATCGTCAATGCCGCGAAGAATGCACAGCACCATTATGACCTGTCGACCGACCTGTTCCGGCTTTGCCTCGACAAGGATCTCACCTATTCGTGTGCCTATTTTCTCGATCCTGTGAACGACACGCTGGAGCAGGCGCAGCACAACAAACTGATCCATGCCACCGCCAAGCTCAACCTCAAACCGGGCATGAAGGTCGCGGAGATCGGCTCGGGCTGGGGCTCATTCGCCATCCACATCGCGCGCGAAACCGGCGCGCATGTGACATCGATCAACGTCGCGCCCGAGCAGATCCGTGTCGCGCGCGCGGCGGCGGTGGCGGCCGGCGTCTCCGATAAGGTCGAATTCCTCGAACGCGACTATCGCAACCTGCAAGGTAAATTCGATCGCGTGGTGTCGGTCGGCGTGGTCGAACATGTCGGCGTCGCGCAGTTCGACGCGTTCTTCGGCAAGATCAACGATCTGTTGACCGACGACGGCTTTGCCTTCGTCCATTATATCGGCCGCATGTCGATGCCGGGCACGATCGGGCCTTTCATCCGCAAATACATCTATCCCGGTGGCTATACGCCGGCGCTGTCGGAAGTGACGGCAGCGACCGAACGTAACCATCTCTGGGTTTGCGATATAGAGATGCTGCGCCTACATTATGCCCACACCCTTCGCCATTGGCGCGAACGCTTTGCCGCCAATCGCGCCAAGGCCGCGAAGATCTATGACGAGCGCTTCTGCCGCATGTGGGAATTCTATCTGTCCGCCGCCGAGCTTGAATTCGTCCACGGCTCGCATCTCGTGTTTCAGTTTCTGCTGGCCAAGAAACGCGACGCCGTGCCGCTGACGCGTGACTACATGTTCGACGCCGAGCGTGCGGCGCGAAGGAAGCCCGTGTCGGTGTGACAAGACGCGCTCATGGTATCGGCTCAAACGCGTGGACTGATAGGGGCTGAAACCGGCATAAAACCATTGCTGGCTGTCCCTGTCGGCAACTAAATCCGGGCATATCGGTGATGCAAGCCGCCCAGGATGGGGAGCGGCTGAATGCGGCCGACGTTCTGAATGACACGCGATGCCGGGGTATCTTTATTCAATGAAAGGTGCGTCCGGTTTTGATTGTAGTAGTTTGCGTAAGATCGAAGTAGATGTCGAAGATATCGCTCGCCAAATACGACAACATGGTCAAGGCAGTCGCGTCGGATCGAGCCGATTAGCCTCTCACAATAGCCATTCTGCCATGGAGAGCGCGGCGATGTTGGTCGATCACGAATGCCCATTGAGCGAAGTCGCCGGATGAAGATCTCACCATAGGCTCCGTCCCGGTCACGGACCAGATAGCGGGGGACCTGTTCCCAGCCGCAAGCTTCCGTGATCTGATTTGCGATCCATTCTGCAGTCGGATGTGCGGTAACGCCAAACCACAGAATATGTCGCCGGCCGTGCCCCATGATCAACAAGCCATAGAGCAGACGAAATGAGATGGTCGGCACGACGAACAAATCCATCGCCGCAATGCCGTCGGCATGATTATGAAGGAACGTCTTCCACCCTTGAGATGGCGGGCCTTTTCGTCTGACCATATACTTGGCCACACTCGTCTGTCCGATATCGAAGCCGAGCTTAAGCAGCTCTCCGTGGATCCGCGGCGCACCCCACAGCGGATTTTCAATGCTCATGGCGCGAACCAACTGGCGGGTCTCCAGCGGCACAACGGGCCTGCCACCACCGCGTCGCGACTTCCAGCGCCAGAATGATTTGAACCCGGCCCGGTGCCATTTTATGACGGTCTCCGGCTTCACAATCGCCAGTGCGTTTATGACTGTTGGTGCCAACCAATACAGCACAGCAAAGATTAGGCGGTCCTTGACACCAAAGGCATACCTCTTCGGCAAACGTCGTCGCTGGATGTTAAGCTGATGGCGAAGGACCAGGATCTCAGCCAGCAATAAAGCTCTTGACCGGAACAATCCGACCAATGCCAACAAGACCAGCTTGCAACTTTCCCTCATGGGACAGAGAGCTTGCGTGATTCTGCCTCAGTTGTCAGCCCGACTGGGTTTACGACAGGCACAGGCTTTTCGACTTGAATGGCAAGGCCAAAAAAGACACGACGAACCAGCACAGAGCAAACATGATCCAGAAAGGTTACGCGATTCTGGCTGTCTAGCAATACGGATGAGGTATTCGGCACACACAGCTCTTCTTTACCGCTACAAAGGATCAGAAAGTTCGAGATCGCCGATTTCCTTGTCCAACATGTTCTTCGGAGTTTTCCCCCTTCGTGGTGGCCGTGCTAATTGTGCTGGCCTAGCGCGTCATCGTGCCACAGCTTTCTCTGGTCTGCTGTGACCCCTCTAAAGGCATCGACATGATTCAGACGAGCGGTCCCGTCTCAATGCCCAACTCACCCGAGGCGCGGGACAAGGCTTACCTTGTTCACGGGCTGACCAACCTGCGCCAGCATTGCGACCGTGGTCCACTGATCATCGAAAGCGGGCGCGGCGTGTGGGTGCGCGACAGCCAAGGGCGTGAATTCCTCGAGGGCATGTCGGGCCTGTGGTGCGTCTCGCTCGGCTACGGTGAGAAGCGTCTCGTTGAGGCGTCCAGCCGACAGATGGAGAAGCTCGCCTACTACCATCTTACAAACCACCGCTCGCACGGGCCAGCCATTGAGCTGGCCGAGAAGCTAATCGCGATTGCGCCGGTGTCGATGTCCCACGTTTGGTTCGCCAGCACCGGCTCCGAGGCGAACGACAGCGCGGCACGCCTCGCATGGTATTACTGGCACGCTAAAGGCGAGCCGCAGCGGCGCAAGTTCGTCGCGCACCGGCGCTCCTATCACGGCAACACCATCGCCACGGCTAGCCTGTCAGGTGCGGGCTACCTACACGAGCAGTTCGGCCTGCCGCTGCCCGGGTTCCTGCACGTCGAGTGTCCGGACTTCTACGTGGGCGCACTAGACGGCGAAAGCGAAGAAGCCTTCACCCGGCGCCTCCTCGAATCGCTAGAGACGCTTATCGAGGCCGAGGGCCCCGACACCATCGCCGCCTTTTTCACCGAGCCCGTCCTTTCGTCTGCCGGCATAGTCGTGCCGCCAAAAGACTACATGGAGGGATTGCAGAAGCTGCTGCGCAGGTACGGAATCCTGCTCGTCGCCGACGAGGTGGTGACCGGCTTCGGCCGAACCGGCGAGATGTTCGGCTCCACGACTGCCGGTCTGGTGCCGGACATGATCGTCTGCGCCAAAGGTATCACCAGCGCCTACTTCCCGCTTTCCGCACTCCTGATCAACGAACGGGTCTACCAGGCCATGCTGGAGCAGAGCGACCGTCTCGCCCTGTTCGGCCTGACCATGACCTATTCGGGCCACCCGGTGGGTGCAGCGGTCGCGCGAGAGGCAATCCGTATCTACGAGGACGACGGCATTGTTGCGCACAGCCGCGCAATGGAGGCTGTGCTCCACGAAAGGCTCACGCACCACCTAGCCCGCTCGCGCATTGTCGGCCAGATCCGCGGGCGAGGCCTGCTTGCGGGCGTACAACTAGTGGAGGGTCGCAAGCCGAAGCGTTTCTTCGAACCCGCACTGAAGGTGGGACCACGCATCGCGGCGGCGGCGGAGGAACACGGCCTTTTTATCCGCGCCATTGGCGACATCATTGCCATATGCCCCCCGCTGATTATCTGCGGCGACGAGATCGAGACGCTGGCCCACCGTCTCGCCCTTGCGGTCGCTGATGTAGAGGCGACGCTGTGAATGCAACGCCCCGCGGACTCGGACCTTCGGTTTAGGAACCGCTGCTCTATCCTGCTGAGCTACGGGAGCGCATTGTTTTCATTACCGTAAAAACGAAGGGCGCAAAATTTTTCTCCTATTTTGCTCCGCCCGGCCGCTAGGCGCAGAAGCCCCGATCTTTCGACCAGGGCTTCGCATGCCTTCGCGCCGTAAAGGGGCAAACCAAAACAGCACGCCCGGCACACACGACTCATAAGACCTACTCGGCCGTACACAAAGCCCTATTATTCATTGTCGTTCTTCTTAGGTGCGCTAGGCTTTCGCTCCCCTCCCCGCACGTAGCCTGCTGACTGCCCGGCCAGCAGAAGCTCCACGCGGCGCTCCAAGACGGCATTCGCGATCAGCGTACACGCGCAATGATCACGATTGGGCCGCCCGCTATCCCACGATCGTCAAGGCCGTCCTCAGCCTGAAAGTCGAGAGATTCCTCCTCGAGGGCGAGGCATTCATTTGCAACAAAAAGGACGTTGCTGACTTCGATTAGCTGCACTACCGCGTCAACGACGCCGACGCCTGCCTCTACGCTTTGGATTTCCTAGAGCTCAACGGCGCCGATGTCGGCCATGTGCCATTTGCAACCCGAAAAGATGCTCGCCAAGCGATGCTTTACGCCGGCGACGGTTGACCGCATGATCGCGCTCGCGCCCGGCCCGAAGGCAGCTTGTCCGCGAAGTTAGAATTCCGTCGCCCCGACGCGCGCAAATGGTTACGCAATGTCTCGTTGTCGGGAGCCTCACTCGTCAACTACGGCAGACGCGGCCACTTTTTAGAAAAGCCACGGATTGGCCCTCTTTTTGGTACCACGGACTGGCCCTCTTTTTAGGATCAGTACGTGTCTCGCCGCGAGCGTCTCCTTCGCGTCGCGAACCCACTCGCGGGTCTGGTCGGTTTCCTTATAAGCCTTCACGTCTTTCAAATACCGTTCCAGCCGCTCCAACGGGGAGAATATTGACGGCTCCTCTAGCGGCCAGAACTGCGGATCGTCGGCTTCGCTCTTGGTCGACATGGGAGAACCCTTTCACTTGGCATTCACCGCCGCCAAAGAACGGAGCAACCGCAGATTATTCTGATCGGTCTCACTAACAAGCCCGCGAGCCTAGAGCACAATATCTAGACCGAGAATGCCGCGAACCTATATGTGGTATCGATGGTTACGGCTCCCTTCCTGCAAAGTTCACGTACTTTCAAACCCTTCACAAGACCCTATCTTCCGATGCGTTCCTCCAGCCACGCAGCGCGACGCTCATACTCATCGTCGGCCAGAATCTCCGCCTGGATCGCCCGATCTATCAGGCGTTCGAATGTACGGCGCCACATGCCTTTTGGCCTGTTGTGAGCGACGGAGATATCCTCACCGCCGAGGCGGCGCCAGCTTTTGATCGCTCTACGTCGCGTGCGACCAGCAGTATCCTCGCTCTGGATGCGATATGAGAACCGAGAGCAATGCCGGCACAGGAAGAGTCTTCCTGATCCGTAGACACTCAAGACCCGCCGGCCGCATGCGGCGCCGGGCTTTCCGGCGCAGACGAAATACGGGCGATCACCGCCGTAGCGGCATGACACACGTTCAATTGCGATCTTGTCGGAGACCTGCTCCCAATCGCCCCCCTAACTCGCACCTGATAGAGCAGCCGGATGCCATCATTTTCTGCGCGGATATGCGCTGAACCGATGTTGTGACCGTCCCGCAGCCAGTTGTAGTGACCTTCCCATCCCGTTAGAAGGCACCCCTTCCGACGCAGGTGCACGATGTCAATCGCCCGACAGCTTTCGACCCTGCCAAGGCTTGATGTGTTCCGCC
>CAMAWF010000120.1 GCA_945861895.1 Rhizobium sp. Q54 | reverse complement strand
CCAGATCAACATGCGCAAGGTCGATGGCTGGCAGACGCTCGCCACAAAGCCAATCGATCAGCCAATTGACCTTGCCGCCTGAAACTGTACCTTCATGTTACCGGAGAGCGCGCCACACCGAATTCCAACCACTCCCGCTACGGCACCGAGAAAAATAATGAACCGGTCAGGATTCAGCCGTACCGCGTAATCCATCGCTCAGAGTTCCCGTGTATCGCTCAAAACGCCGCACGCAGTCGTCTTTGAGTACGGCTGGCATTTGAAAATATAGCCTACCGTTGCCCTTTTCGCCGAGTGTCTTGATGCTACCAGACGCGGTCAAGTCGGCGATAACTCGCTCTACTAGTTTGATACAAACTTCGGTATTGACGGCGCGTAGTTGATGAAGGCGCATATTCTTAAATAGCGGTATTGGCTCAACTGTCACGATTTCGCCGCCATCAACGACCTGAGTCAATCGATGTATGCAGGTTTTCAATTCGTCGAACTGCCGGTGCCAGATAGCCCACAGGTGGGTGTCTGATCCACGATATGTGTGTGGATCGCCACCGTGCAGGTTGAACGTGTCAGGATGGAGACAAAGCATCTCGCCCCGGAGGATGCGCGTACCAAAGGCGATCACAAGGTTAGGAGAAAATGCGCGAACTTGGTCGGCTGCCAAACTGAGGTCGGTCAAGTCCTCGGCCGCGGCGAAGTCCTTGATGCGAGGCAATACGCCATTGAACCAAGTCTGGCACTCGTATGCGTTGCGTTCGTCCTCAAAGGGATGCCAAGTGTCATACCGCGCCAGTACAGGCTTCTCGACAAATGCGACGACCGTTCTGCCGTGCGCATAAATGGACCGCACGAAATGTGCATGGTGTGCCGTCTCTGTTGTTAACACCGCAATGCGCATTTGTGGGTAGTTAGTTCCGGTGCTTGAACCGCGAACAATCTGCCGTTTGTATCGCGCCGTGTCGTTCCCGCATAATAGGTGAAGGACGACGGTTCGAATCCGTGTACTATTTTCTCATACCATATCATTGTAGTTATACACCGTTCGGATAATGGAATAATCTGGCCGGACTCCCGCCCACCCGCGATTCGAAGCTATTCAAGGGCGGGCATTTCCTGCTGGATGGATGCAGTCACTGCAGCAGCGGCATCACCTGAAGGCGAACCCTCGGCCTCTGCCGTGACCGTTCTGTTCTTAGACCCCTGGAATTATTCTCGCTAAAGTTGCACAGTATTCTTCGGAATGTGTGGGGGGGGGATGCGTCCATTACACCATTTGGCGTTGCGGCGAGCGCCTGGCCGAGCGCGCCGGATTCACGGGCGATTGTGGTTGTGGGAGTCGCCAGAGAGGTTGCGAGCCGCCTCAAACAGTAGCGGCCTGAACCAGTCATAATGAAAATAACGCCTTCGACTCGCCGCATTCTTCTTACGAGTGCTACGCTAATCCTTTCGGCAGGTGCGGTTGCGTTCGCAATCGCCACTGCACAAGTTGAGCAGCTTGCAGTTGCTTTTCGCGAGTTGTCGGTTCTGCCGCTGTGTTTGGCGACGGCACTTCTTCTTATCAGCGTCGTGCTGGCTGCGATGCGTTTTGCCTACTTTGTCTCAGCGATGGGTCAAAGATTGGCGCCATTCGACGCGCTGCTCGTTTTCTGCGTGGGCCAAGCCGCGGGGTCGCTGATTATTCAGTTCTTCGGCCAAATTGTCGCCCGCAACGCATTGCTCTCTCGCCGCGGAGTCACCGCGCCTGCCAATATCGCTCTTGCTGTCTACGAACGGCTGGCGGCAGTCATGGTATCGCTCACGTTTGCCTCGGCCGGCGCTCTCTATCTGTTCGGCGGGATCGAGCTGAGATTCGACAGCGGCGGCGCCGCTCTGTTAGAACTCATCATTGGCTTTGGCGCAGCCGTCATTGGCGCATGCTTCATCTCGTGGCGAACGCTTCGGCTGGCCTCTTTACTGTCCTCTATGGGCAAAGGGCATCTGCGCCCCATCGCAATCGGCCTGCTGTTCACGGCAGCCATTCAGCTCTGTACCGCGTTGGCTTATTTTCAGATCGCACGCGGTTTGGCACCCCACGTATCATTGCTCGATCTGCTGGCTGCTATTGCCATCGTCATGTTCGCGGCGAGCCTTCCCATCAGCTTTTCGGGCTGGGGAGTTCGCGAATTGAGCGCGATGCTGGTCATGTCGCACGTTGGCCTCGCCCCCGAGCGCGCGCTAGCGATCGCAATCACAATCGGAGTTTTGTCGATTGTGGCTCTTGTGTTGATTGCCGGTGTAGCCCTTGCCTTCAGCAAACGTGCTACGCCTTTGCAACAATCGGCCGTTTCACCATCGAACATCGGGTGGATGGTGCCGGCCGCTATCCCGCTCCTTTGCGCGCTGCTGGTGATATTTCAGATTCACGTTCCTGGAAGCACTGGGCTGATCAATGTCAACCTGGCCGATCCGGTCGCGATCCTGGGCGCGGGACTGTTCCTTCTCGGTGCGCGACATGTTCGGTGGCGTCTGCCGGGGTTGCCCGCCTATGTCGCGGTTGCGACGGCCGTCATTTTTCTTGGGTATATCCGGGGTTACGTTTCTTTTGGCTTTATCGAATGGGCGTTTACCAACAAAATGCTGGGGTGGCTGGTGCTTCTAGCTTATGGAGCCACGGGAGCCCTCGCAGCTTCGCTGCCTGCTGTGCCACGCGGTCTTGAAACCATGGCGCAAGTATTCATTGGCGCGCTGTGCGGTGTTGTCGTGCTTCAATTGCTGGCTCTGATGATCAAGAATATCGACGCCAGCGTGCTTGATCAGTTGGTCATATTGCCGTTCGATGGCTTTTCGCAAAATCGGAATGCGTTTGCATTTGCGTTACTTGTGGCGCTGTGCGGCATTGGATTTGTCCTGCCCGAGCGGCGCGCGATAGCAATGGCACTCATTATTCTTGGAGTATGGTTTTCGGGATCGTATGCGGGCCTCGGGGCCACCCTGGTGCTTGTTCCCCTCACGCTCTGGCTTCGTCTTATGACACCACGCGAACTGCTTCTCGCGCTGGCAATCGTTGTTATTGTAATTGGGATCATCGCCCTTACCAGTATGGCCAGTTTTACCGATCTGCCTAGCATCCTGATATTCGCACAGACACATTCCAGTATCGATTACATGCGCATGAGAAGCATTGCCGAGGGTTTCGCAATGTTCCTGTCCCATCCCATGATCGGTGCCGGGTTGGGCGCATACATGCAAAGTCAAATATTGTTGGGCTCACCGCTCATCATCCATTCCACGCCAGTCTGGGTATTGGCGGAGTTCGGGATCGTGGGCTTCGCAGCTTTCGTATTGCCGTACGCCGTGACCTTGTACATGGCGTATCAAAACAGACGCAAACCAACCTGGGCTTTCGCGCTGTGCTTACTTGTAGCCTTCGGTATCGTTTCCACGGTTCACGAGATGCTTTACCAACGGGCCTTCTGGCTCCTGCTTGGTGCCGCGCTGGCGATGTCGTCCACACAAGGTCGAAATCCCCTGGGAACAGGCGATCGTCCACCTGAAGCGGTCCAGCTTGCGTGAACGGGGCGGCCGTACGACCGGCTCGCCAAAGTGACGAATCATTGGATGTCGAGGAAGGTGTGATGCGAGTTCCCCATCGAGACCTGTCCAAGCACGAGTGGACCGTCATCGAATATGGGCTTATCGCCGCGCTCGTTATTTATTCGGTGTATTTCCTGACCGGCTTTCGATTTGATGCGCTGATCTCTGGAGACACACGTCAAGTTGATTTCCGCATGTGGTATCTGCTGCCGCCGCAAATCAGGGCGCGGGATTACCCATCGGCCATTTCCGGGGATTGGACCATTCCGTTTGCGTACCTTCCGTCGGCAGTTGCGATGCTGCTGCCCCTCAGTTTAATGGGGCAGGTTACCGCGTTCATCGTATGGATGGTCCTGCAAGGGATTTCTCTTGCCGTGGTGCTTTGGGCGAGCCTCTCTCTCGCTGGAATGGCGCGTTCTCACCTTCGCCTGCCAATTGCGATTGCCGCGATATTTGTCACAGGCGCGGCAATCGAGTGGGACATGCGCGCGCACAACAACAACCTGATCTACTTGGCGCTTATCATGCTTGGCCTCAAGGCGAAACAACCGTGGGTCAGCGCCGTCTTGTGGGCGGTTACTACAAATCTCAAGTTATACAGCGCAGTGCTGATCCCAGGCTTATTGTGGCGTCGTGAGTATCGTCTTGCGGTCATGACTGCCTCGGCAACCCTGGCAATCGGCATTATTCTGCCGTTGCTGGTTTTCGGCTATGCCAATTCCATCAGGCTGCATGGCAGTTGGTTCAACGTCATTCTCTACACGATGTCGCCGGACGGACTAGCCGCCGCGCCACTCTCCCTGCAAAAAACGTCGGGTGCTTTGCTGGCCGCGGAGCCCACTAGTTCTATTGTTATAATCGTTTCCCGAACACTGCAGGCGCTCTGGCTGTTACTGGTCCTTTGTTATTTTGTGATAGCGGCGAAGCGAGATACCCGGGATGGTGACGGCAACGTCGCCAGACTGTGCGATTTCATGGTCATGCTGATGTTGCCTCTGCCGATTAGCAGTTGGCTTGTCCCGTACCACGGCATCGTGATGCTTCCAGCCTTTATACTGATCGTGTCGGCAATGATCGAAGTTCGTCATTCGATATTGGTGCGCGCCCTGGCTGGTATCGCCGTCGTCGGCTGCATCACTCTCCGTTTCGCAATTCCGGCGTGGAACCTGAGAGCTGGCACGTTGCTTCTCAGCCTCGTTCTGACAGTCCTCGCCCTTGGCGCGATACGGATGTCTCCATATCGGGCTTCATGACCTGGATATTGGGGATGCTCGCGCCGGCAATCTGCAGTCACGACCGCGGCGGGATAATGACGATCTCGTAGCGCCCGGCGCGGCCGGCAACGCCGTGATGGCTACGCACGATCTCGACGTCGATGCTCGGCCCGGCGAGACCCACCTCACGCGCCCGAGGGAGACAGTTCGGATCGGCGAACCGACAGATCAGCGCAATGCCGTCGCGATCCAGGCGCGCCTGATTTACCCAGGGCGCCATTTTCGGTCTGGAATCGGGAAATGATGACACCGGGCCGATCAGATAGAACGCCGCGCCGGAGGCAAGATCGCCCTCGCCTCCAATCATCTTCAATGGCTTGTCGGTGGCGCGCGCCCATTCGATCGCCACCTGTTCGGCCAGAAGACGTGAATGAGACGCCGCCGGATAGATTTCGTTGCGGTGGATGGCAATGGCAATCGCTGGCGCCATTGTGACCATCGCCGGAGGCAGCAGGATCGCCATAGCCATAATCGTCAGCATCGCCCGGCGATGAAGCGAGATAAGTGGCGACAACAGCAGCACGACAGGCAGCAGCGTCCATGCCGACATCGCCCAGAGCGACGTGAGGCTAATGCCGGCGAGCGGCGCAACCAGCGCCGGAAGGACGAGCGGCACCCAGAACGCCACAGCGACGAGCCGCCCCTGCGGCGTCGCCGGCCACAACGTGTCAAGCAGCGCGGCACGGCTTGGCCGCATTGCCGACAGCGCCAACAGCACGGCCAATGCCACATAGCCCGCCGAACCGATCAAATAGACGACGGCCTTCCGCACGGAGGCGCCCTCGCCGCCATGAACGTAGGCGGCATAGGTGAACGGCGCGAAATCGTGCGCGACGAGCCAGACAAAATGGGGCGCGAGCGCCACAGCGCCGACAGCGATCGTGATCCAGGGTGCCGCCGACCCGAAATAGGCGGCGCGCCGAGAATCTAGCAGCGTGGCTATCCCAAGGCCGGCCAGGAGGACAAGCGACCAATATTTTCCAAGCATCGCGCCCGCGGCGCACAGGCCCGCCAGGGCGGCCCAGCCCGCGCTCCGACGCTCGAACGAGCGCAGGAAACAGAAGGTCGTCGCTGCCCACAGGGGCATCAGCAAAGTGTTCGGGTTGAATTTCAGCGCGTGGAAATTGAAGAACGGCACCAGCATGAGCAGCGCCAACCCGAGGACGCGCTTCTCGGCGTCAAGATAGTCTGCCGCCAGCCGCCAGGCGATCCACAGAGCGAGCCCGGCCACCGCCATGGCAAGCAGGTAGAACGCCCAATCTGCGACCGGGAACACCGCAAACCAGGCTGCTGTCACCCAAGCCGTGAGTGGGGGATGCTTCGGATAGCCGAGCGCGAGTTCGCGTGACCAGGTGACGGCTTCCGACATATCGGGATGCACGTCCCCGCTGGCCTTGGCCAGCACGCCGTAAAGCGTCCAGATCGCGACATAAGCGAAAAGCACGGCGATCAATGTACCCTCGCGCCGCGCCGGATCGCTCAGCGCAGCGACGAGGCGCTCGACGGGGGCGATAAGACGGTCGAACAGCCGAGCGGAGGTCATGAAGATGATCTTGCGCCCCTCTGCTAGCTCGCTTGGGTGTGGGCAAATTCGGCGTTTTACCTCTCTGACACACCGCCGACCCTTTGGTCTATCGCCGCGTTTGAAGTGGCGATTGATTCAGGAGATTGTCACGGGCCTTGACGGCTACCTCATATCGGACATGAAGCGACTGGTTGACCGCTTTATGGAGCACGACCAGAGTCTAGCCGCTGATGAACCTACCACCGCAACCGTTTGCGGAATCTTCGCAACCGTTTCAGTAACCCGGTGGCGAGTTAAGGCAGCGCGGTCCGCAGGTGACATGACGTTGAGTGAGAAATTTTTCCACAGGTAGCGTTTCGGTAGCGATATGCGTGCACCAAACGTGAACGAACGTCGTCGATTGTCGCGTTATGTCTCTGATTTTTCAGGATCGTCGTGACTGGGAGCATCGCTCATAACGGTCTGGTTGCAGGTTCGAGTCCTGCCGGGCCCACCAACGTTTTCAACGACTTGCGATGGTTGCAGTCGGCGTCGTGGTGGTCTGACCAACGAATTGACCAACGATACAGGCTTCCTTGTTCCTATCGCGTTCGCGGCTGCGTGCAGATGGTCAGGGTGATGATGGCCGTAAACGTCTCGCAGGGTCTTCTCTGACATTCCGAGAAAACCCGCCGCCTCCCAGGTGCTGACCCCGATCTGCATGAGCCAAGTCGCTGCGGTGTGACGCAAAGTGTGTGGGCTGACCTTGCCGCCAAGACCCGATACCGCCACAGCCCTTTGGAAGGCTGTCTTGACCGACTTTACTGGCTGACCGTTGAACTCGACGAAATGCTGTTTCGCGATCCCTTTGTCGCGCCAGCGGCGAAGGTGGGTGAGCAGGCGTGCGGGAAGGGGAACGGGCGGCTGCCTTTTGTTGGTGGCCTGCATTCCTTGCGCCAGCCTGTAATAGATGCCCCGGTCAAGATCGACAAAAGAACGGCCCTGCTGAGCCACGGGCGACGCCGATGCGATGGCAGCCGCTCTCGTGCCGGTGTAAAGGCCAATCAGGATGAAGCGCGCCAGGTGGCGTAAAGGACGCTTGTTGGTAGGGAGACGTTGACCCTTGTCCTTACCACGATGGCGGATTTGCAACTCGCGATTTCGCCAGCATGTCCATAGCAGTCTGGCGGCCTCGTCTCTCGTCAACCAACGGTCACGGGAAGCTCCCTTGGCTGGCAAAATGACCCTGACAACTCCCCTATGGTAACCCTCGGCAGCGTGATGGTTGATAGCCGCACGCAGATCCTCAAGGTCGCGTCGTGCCCCGCCGTTACTTCCTCTAATCTTCACGTACTCGCGGCAAGTCTCCCCCGTAATTTCGGACAGCATCTTGCCGCCCCAAAACTCGGTGAGGCGTCTCAGGCGTTTGTCGAATTGGTCTAAGTTGACCTGCCGGGATCGCGTGTCGTCGTCGTAGATCGATAGGACATCAGCAGCGTCGATCACCTCGATGTCTTGTTCCTTGCGGGAGGGGCTGTGTTTTGCAGCAATGTAGGCTGCGAGTGCCTGCTGCGCCGCTCGATCTTCGCCCTTAACGCATCCTGTGGCGACGTGCTTGCCCCCATCGAGGATGACCCAGACCGACTGCGCCCGGAGCTTGCCTTGCTTGTTCCGTCGCGCTGGACGGAGGTAGAGCCGTGGTGGTTGCTTTGGACGCGGCATAGCTCCCTCATCCGTTCGATGTTGGCCAATGTGGTGAAATCCTTCCCGGCGATGCGCTCGATTACGAGCCGACCGCGCGCAGCTTCGCGACGCAGACCCGATGCCGACATCGAGTTGTTCGGAAACGCAATCGCCGCGGCCACGCCCAGGCGTAGGGGCGTGTCAGGTGCAATTGATTCGCGTACTGGAACGGTGAGTGGCATGTTCGACGAACACTTCTCGTGTTGCGTGATGCCAAACTAGAGGACTGAGCCAAATCCTGAGTTGCCTGGAACCAAGTGATTTTGACAACTCGGGCCAACCGATTGGGGCGAGGAATGCCACGAGAGACAGTGAGTATCGCGATAAATGAATACGACTCCGTAGAGCCAATCTCCGCATTGATGGCTCACGTCGCATACCCCGAAGCAGCAGATCGCGAAGCGCGGCAAAAAGCTGAGGCTTGTTTGTACCGGATGGGGGTTCTTATGAACGCCTACTCCAACCCAGAGTGGGCGGCGAAGCCACAACCGGTTCGGACCGAGTCCTTTCTTATTCCGGAGAAGGAATACGACAAGGTTTGTGACCAGCTCAGTGTGAGGTTGTCGCGTCTATTGCTGGTCGCGCGAGAGATCGTTGGGCCGCATCTTCATGCGGCTTTCGAGCCGAACCGCGTTCGCAGTTTAAGATTACCGACAGTAGAGAACGCCATTATTGAAGGCGTCTTCCCAATGCTGCGAATGGGTGGCGAAAGCGTTTCTACGGTTAAGTCTCGACTTTGGAGCCCGGTCAAACCTGTGGCGCACGTGGCTTTTGTCCTTTCCCAGTTCATCGGCCAGCCAACCGATACGAGGTATTTC
>CAMAWF010000119.1 GCA_945861895.1 Rhizobium sp. Q54 | reverse complement strand
GCCGGCACACGCCCGACCGCCGACCCCTCTGCGACCCTGGAGAAGTTGCGGGCGATGTCGCTCGCGGACGCCACCGCGGCGCTGCTCGACATCATCGTCGACGAGATCGCCCAGGTCCTCCGCCTGCCGGCCAAGGAGGTCGAGCGCCACCGGCCGCTCGCCGAGATCGGCATGGATTCGCTCATGATGCTGGAGCTGCGCGCCACGGTCGAAACGGCTCTGCATGTCGAATTGCCGACGATGTCGCTCGCCAATGGCATTACGCCGGCCGATGTGGCGCGGCGCGTCGCCCCCATCGTGCTGGGCGACGGCGGCCAGCAGGAAGGCGTGGCCGGGAACCTGATCGCGCTGTCGACCAGCCACATGGCCACCGACACCGAGACGTCGACCACGGCCGAACAGCTCGCCGCCGCACGCGCCGTCCTCGCGCGCTCCCGCGCGATGGACGGGCCCCTGTAATGGTAGCCGCTGTGATGGTCGCTGCCGTGCCGGAAAGGCTGCCGTGATGGACAGCAACGAGCGGCCCTCGAAGGAGGCCCAGGAAACAGTCGACCTGGTTCGCCACGCCTTTGCCGGGCCAAGACCCACCTTCCGTCGCACGACGTCGTCTGCCGCGGCGGCGCCCGTCTCGATCCAGCAGGGATTCGACTTCGGATCGCTGCCTGAATACGAGCAGCTCAAGATCCAGAAGGCGGCAGGCGCGATTGCCGGGATCGAGAATCCATTCTATCGCCTTCATGACGTTCGGGCGAGCGATACGACCTCGATCGAAGGCCGCACGATGGTCAACTTCTCCTCCTATGACTATCTGGGCCTCAACGGCCACCCGAAGGTGGTCGAGGCAGCCAAGGACGCGATCGATCGCTATGGCACGTCGGTCTCCGCCAGCCGTCTTACGGCGGGGGAACGCCAGTTCCATCGTGATCTCGAAGGGGCCCTGGCCGACCTGCATGGCGTTGACGACGCCGTCTCGTTCGTCAGCGGTCATGCCACGAATGTATCGGTGATCGGTGGCCTCCTTGGAGCGAAGGATTTGATCATCACGGACGCCCTCATTCACAACAGCGTCGTTGAAGGCGCAAAGCTCTCCGGCGCCAAGCGCATTCAGTGTGCTCATGGCGACCTCGAAGCCTTCGAGCGGGCCCTTCGATTGAATCGCATGCGGCACCGCCGTGCCCTGATCGTCGTCGAAGGCCTTTACAGCATGGATGGCGACGTCCCGGATCTTTCCGCGCTCATCAAATTGAAGCGCCGCTACGATGCCTGGCTCATGGTCGACGAGGCTCATTCGATCGGCGTGCTGGGCGCCCGGGGCCGGGGTCTGGCCGAGGAACAGAACATCGATCCTCGGGACGTCGACATATGGATGGGCACGCTCAGCAAGGCGCTGACGTCCGCCGGCGGCTACGTTGCGGGCGCCCGGCAGCTTATCGAGCTTCTGAAATACACCTCCCCCGGGCTGGTCTATAGCGTCGGCTGCCCGCCACCGGTTGCGGCGGCGGCCTTGTCTGCGATCACGATGATGCAGGAAGAAGCCTGGCGGCTGCAGAAGCTCCGGGAAAATGGTCAATACTTTCTCGTCGGCGCGAAGGCTCGCGGCTTTGACACCGGCCTGTCGATAGGCGCCTCCATCGTTCCGATCATCGTCGGAAGCTCGCCCGCAACCGTGATCCTTTCTCACCGGCTTCAGGATCGCGGCTACAACGTGGTGCCCATCATATTTCCCGGCGTCGCGGAGAATCAGTCCCGCCTGCGCTTTTTCATCACCAGCCGCCATAGTCCGCAGCAAATCGACGGCGCCCTCGATGCGGTTGCGGCGGAACTGCCCAAGGTCCTGAATGCGCCGTCGTTCATGAATCTTATCGCCGGGCGCTAGTTAATCGTGAGAGGAACGCGCCGGCCGTGCCAGGTCACGGTCCTGGTCACCAACGCCTGCATCCACATCGGCAGAAAAATCGCTTCGCGCACGAGCCAGGCGGCAGGCGTGCGCAGGCCAAAATGCCAGCCGCTCAGCAACGTAAACAAGGCGTCGGCGGCACACCACACGAGAAGGCAGCCGGCAGCGCCTGACACGGGACCCCACGACAGTTGACTGGAGGCGACGGCAGCGGCCGCGACGGCAACGGGTGTCGAGAACAGCCCCTCACAAATGAAGACGGTCGTCAGATACTTCCGACGACAGCCCAGCCAGCGCACGTGCCGCCGCCACACATCGCCAAAGCGTTGGTCAAGGATTGGCTGCCGAACCGCGACACGGCTGAGCACCACCCTCATTCCGGCTGCCTTGAAGTTCCTTGTGAGAGCGGCATCCTCGCAGCAATCGGTGCCGGTTGGCAGGAGTCCTCCCGCCCCCTGCAAGGCGCTGCGCTCGACCAGGATCGTCTTCCCCAGGGCACCGGAAAAGCCGAGAAAGTCCCCGGCCAGGTGCAGGCGGGCAAACTGGCCATTCATGAAGGCGAGCTCGAGGTAGCCCCAGATATTTGTCGGCCGAATGCCGATCGCAGCGGCCGACACAAGGCCGACATTGTCGTGCAACTGCTGCCGGAGGTGGGAAACATGGTCATGGTCGACCAGCACGTCGTCGTCCGAGAACAGCAGCAGTTCGTGCCGCGCCTCCGCGGCGGCAGCCTCCATGGCGTCGATCTTCGCGTTGGAACTGGACTGATGCCGCGCCGTCATGACATGGACCCGTCGATCCCGGTAGGACTGGAGGAGCCTTGCGACAAGATCCCTGCCCTGTTCGGCGCGGTCGACACAGAGAATTATCTCGTAGTCAGGGTGGTTCAATGCGAGGAGCGAGCCCACCGCCTCGGCACGGTCCCTCTCCGCGCGCGGTGTGTCGGCAGCACTTGTGGGCACGATGATCGATACCGGCGGCGTCCCGGGACTCGAGCCCGCGAGCAATCTCGACTTCCCGCGCTTCCAGGGCTGCAGGAGCGCACAAGTCATGGAACCCAGGAGCCACAGCAGCGATGCGCCCCATAGGAGTCCGCTCGCAATCAGCAACGTTTGACTGGCGCTCATGTCTGGATCGAGATCGAAATCGGCATCAGCCCGCTGTTTGTCCCGGATTTGATTGCAAAGTACAATTGATTCCGTTCAGGCGCTTCGCAACATGAACCTTCGGGCCATTTCATCGTCATGATTGCGACTCTGACCCTCATCCTGTCGGCTTATCTGGCTGTCCTTTCCCTTGGCGACATCTACCTCCTCCTGGCCCACAGGAGACACCGCATCCGATCGCTCGATCTGGAGAGAGCCGACACCGTACCTGCTGTCGCGGTGCCGGAGCGGCTGCCCAGGATCTGCGTCCAGCTTCCCGTCTACAACGAACCAACCGGGGTCGCCCAGGCAATCGATTCCCTATGCGCGCTCGACTGGCCGCCGGACCGGCTGGAGGTCATGGTGGTCGACGACAGCACCGACGAGACCTCGGCGCTTGCCCGGCAGAAGGTCGATATCTGGGCAAGGCGCGGCTGCAATGTCCGGATCCTTCGCCGGGCCGATCGCACCGGCTTCAAGGCCGGCGCGCTGCAGGCGGCCCTTCAGGCCACCGACGCGACGTATGTCGCGATTTTCGACGTCGACTACCGTCCCGAGCCCTCGTTTCTGCGGCGAAGCATGAATGCGTTGATGGCCGATACGCGCCTGGCCTTCGTGCAGGCGCGCCTCGACTTCCGGAATCGGGACCAGAACTGGCTGACCCGCGCTCAAGGTCTCGAGCTCGACAGCCATCTTGCCTATGAACAGGCGGCGCGAAACTGGGCCGGCATTCCGATGATGTTCAACGGAACGTGCGGGATCTGGCGCCGCGCCGCCATCGAGGACGCCGGAGGCTGGAGCAGCAGATCGCTGGGCGAGGATCAGGATCTGAGTTTTCGGGCCCTGGCGAGAGGCTGGAAATGCCGCTACCTGCTCACGCTGAGTGTCAGCGGAGAGCTGCCGCATTCGCTGGCGGACCTGGTTTCCCAACGCCGGCGCTGGAGCACGGCGGCAACCCAGAACCTTCGTCTCCTGCCGCTTCGCCTTCTGCGCCACCTGAACTGGCACCAGGCCGTCGCGTTCCTCCTGCTGTCGCAGTTCAACAGCGCGGCGCCCGTTCTTCTCGTCACCCTTGCCATCGGTGTGCTGGCAACAGGGCTCCTCGAGCCGCAATTCCTGGGCCTCTCGGCTTCGGCCCTGGCTGCCGCTCTTGTTCTCATCGTCTTCGCGAAGACTGCCGGCTCCTGCCTTGCCCGCGAGGCCTTGGGCGGCCGCCGCGACGCGCGATACTGGGTGGACGTCATGCTGATGTGGGTCCTGAATGCGGCCCTGTTGCCCATCGCCGGCTTGTCCTTCTTCAAGGGGCTGTTGGGCGGGCATGGCAATTTCGTGCGAACGCCGAAAGCAGGCGTCTGAGCGATGATCCGGCAAATCTGTTGCACCGGCCGCGCGCGTTGAGTTGAATGAGATCCCTTCGAAATCCCGTCAAGTGATCACTGCTGTCGGTCTCGCACTCGCGGCCTATATCGCTGTACTCGCTGCAGGCGATGTCTATCTGATTCTGGTGCATGTCCTGGCGGCCAATCGCCGGCTGGCACGCGAGCGGGCGGAGCTTGCCCAATTGTCTCGTGAACCGGATCGGCAGCCCTTGATCTGTGTTCAACTGCCCGTCCACAACGAAGCCGCCATGGTGGCTCGTGCGATCGACGCCGCCTGCAGCCTCGATTGGCCGAGGGACCGGCTGGAGATCCAGGTCCTCGACGACGCAAGCACGGACGAAACACCCCGCATCGCCGCCGAGCGCATCGCCGCATGGGCGGCAAAAGGCGTCAGGATCGTTCTGCACAGCCGCGTCGATCGATCGGATTACAAGGCGGGGCTGCTGCGCGAAGGCCTTCGGCTCACCACGGCCAACTATGTCGCGGTCTTCGATGTCGACTATTGGCCGGATCCCGGGGTCATCCGCGACCTGATGGGCATCCTGCTGGCCGACTCCCGAACGGCCTTCGTGCAGGCACGGCTCGACTACCGCAATCGCGACCACAACTGGCTGACACGGGCGCAGGCCGTGGAATTGGATACGCTCATTGCCTACGAACATGCGGCTCGCAACTGGTCCGGCATTCCCATGACTTTTTCCGGCACGTGTGCCGTGTGGCGCCGCGAGGCAATCGAGGATGCAGGCGGCTGGAGCGGCCGATCGCTGACCGAGGATCTCGATTTGAGCCTGCGGGCGCTCGCACGAGGTTGGGGCAGCCGGTTCCTCGCCACGGTGTCCGTGGCCGGAGAGCTTCCCGAGTCGTTTGCGGTATTGTCGGCACAGCGCTTGCGGTGGGGTGCCGGGACGGCCCAGCAACTGCGCTCCTGGCCTTGGGCGCTCCATCGCCAGCTCGCCTGGCATCAGTCCCTGGCATTCTTTCTGCTGTCGCAGTTTCATGCCACGGTTCGGGTGCTGCTGGTTGCCCTCCTCGGCTGCGTCGCCTGGAGCGCAGTGTCCGGTTCGCCCGGCGCCGGGCTGCTCGTGGCCTCGTTCTGTGGCGTGCTGGCGTTCATCGTCCTGGCAAAGACGATCGGCGCCCTGCTTGGCATGAGGATTGTCGGCCGCAGGCTCACTTTGAGGGCGGCGGTCGACATCGGCCTGATGTGGTGCCTGCAGGTTTCATTGATCCCGATCGCCTGCAAGGCGGCCTGGGAAAGCCTGTTGCCGGGGCAGCGCGAGTTTCGCCGCACGCCCAAGAAAGGCTGATGTCGGTTAGAGCTCCAAACAAGAGCGCCCATCGCGCCTTGGTATCATTCCTGCTCGCTGACTATTGAAGGAACGGGAGGTCTTTGCGCTTCAGGAGGATGCTTTCGCGGGGCCCCTGTCGTTGATCGTCAACAACTTCAAGGCTGCCAGCCCCCTGATCAGCATCCAGGTCAAATCGAATTGCCACCATGTAAACCCATGTCGCGCGGAACGAGGAAAGGCACGGTGATTGTTGTGCCACCCCTCGCCGAGCGCGAGTAAGCCCACGATCGGATTGTTGCGACTGTTATCCGCCGTATCGTAGCTGCGAAATCCCCAAATATGGGAAAAAGAATTTACCGAGAATGTCGCGTGCCAGGCAATGACGGTCCGAACGAAGACGCCCCAAATCAGAACACTCCCCCCGATTCGAATTGCCTCATGGGCAGGGACACCCGCGAAATAAGGTATCAAGGAGCCGAGCAGGAAGAAAATCGGCCACGACAGAATTGGAAGCAGGAACCAATTCTGCCCCTTCTCGAGCCACGCGTAATATGGATCGGCAAGAACGTCCTCGGCGTGCTGGGGCTTTAGCCGTACTGGATCCGTATCGTCATCGATCGGGAAGAGGAAGAACATGTGGGCCTTCATGAACCCACCCCGGGGGCTATGCGGATCTCCCGATCTGTCTGTCATCAAATGATGACGCCGGTGGAGGGCGACCCAATAGCCAGGACCAGACTGCACGTTGAGCAAACCAAGTGTCACAAACAGCCGCTCAAGCGGCTTGGAACAGGAAACGCTCTTGTGTGCCAGGAGCCGGTGGTAGCCGAGATTGATCCCCGGCAAGGCGATCAGGAAGAGGCCTGCGACGCCGCAAGCAACTCCGGTCCACGTAAAGAAATAGGGCAGAAATGCCAGAAGCGCGGCACCGTGAACGAATCCAATGCCAACGCGCCGATAGATCAGCTCAACTCGGCGTTCCTTGTCCGACAGGCGAGGGTAATCAGGAGACACCATCGGGGAAAGTTCGGCTTTCTCGTTGGGAGGCCGTGACAATGCGAGCCAATGTTGCGCGAGCAAGGAGTATCTGACTCAAAAGAAACCGCTGCAACTCACATCATCCTTCATGCCCATCGTCATCGTTGTCAACGGACGCATCAAGGCATTCGGACAAGAGCCTTGCCTGGCGGGGACCTGCGGCAGAGGTGCAGATCGCTACTCGAACGCCACCCGCAGGACAGCCGCACCAGCGGCATCCCAGCCGAGCGAGGCTGCTTCCGACCTGAAATGGATTTCGAGGCGAGTACGTACCCGCTGCAACTCCGCCTCGTCATTGATCCAGTGCGCCATTGCTGCTTTCAGCCCATCGGCGTCGGCAGGGTCGAAGTAGGCGGCGAGATCCTGTCCCGATTCTTCCATGCCGCCGGCCCGGGACGCGATACAGGGCAGTCCGTGAGCCAGGCTTTCTCGAATGGGCAAGCCCCAACCCTCTATGGTGCTGGGGACGACGGCGAACTGGGCGCCGCGATATAGCGCAGCAAGTTCGCCGTCCGAAACATTCTTGAGCCAGAGGATCCTCCCGTCTTCGAAACGAGTGGACTCCAGGCGTCGTCGAATGCCTTCAGATCGCCATCCTTCCCGCCCTACCAATACGCAACATGGGACAGGCTTCGAATTCTGCCTGTGCAGGTCGCTCATGGCTTCGATAAGCGACATCAGGTTCTTCCGCGGCTCGACAGTGCCTACGTGGAGAATGTATTTCCTGGCAGACAGCCCGTATTTTCCAAGGATCCGCTGGTCGCCCTCCACGCCGGCGTTGCGTGATGAATTTCCCAGGGCCTGCCAGCCCATCGGAAGAACGTCTATTGGACGCGCGTGTGGACGCTCGTGCCGCCCGGGCGCACCGAGCCCGGGCGCCCCGAGCCCGTGCGTGCCCAGATAGTCCGACAGGGTGGATCGAACGAACTTGGAGGTGGCGAGCCACCTGTCGACGTAGGGGGCAAGCCGCTCGAATTGCCCGGTGATGACGTGCCCGAACCCGGGATGTGCCCAGTCGGGACGCTCGACTGCAAACAGGTCATGGACCAGTTGTACGACGCGCATCCCTGTTCTTCTCTTCACCTCAATAATCGATTCGACGTAACCGTCGTGGCACCAGAAGTCGCCGGGGTTGAAAAGCGTATCCGAAGCAGTCAGTGCCGGAAGCGTCCTGAGAGCCGTTCTCCGGGTGGGAATCTGCCGGGAGAAAAGCCCTTCGATCAGCGCCTCCAGGCCCAGGGTACCGGCAATGGCATAAGGTAAATGGAAATACCTGAACTCGCGCCTCAACCTGCCGGGAGAGGCGAGGCGCATACTTTGGGCGAAGATGGCCCTTAGTTTGGCGATGCCCAGAGGCCTTCGCTCGATGTCGCATAGGTCGTGGAGCGCCTCGCGATCGACCACGTACAACACATCGCTTCCGATCGCCCTCGCCACAAACTCCGTTCGCGTCGATTGCTGGATGGCCTTGGAACTTAGGAGATGCTCCGTAACGCGCTGAATACCCGAAGGATTGGGAAAATAGGCGTACCAGCCCAGCAAACCCGAAATATCGAACAAAAGCCGCTTGGGCATACTCGGGGTCCACTTGATGAATGCTTACGAGGCTGTGCCTCGGGGCTGACCCTTAATGGGCTGATCCACTCCTTGAAGCTTGTACATGACAGCCACTGTTCGAGAGGTGTAGCGCGACAATCAGACCCACCATCGCGGCCACGCGCACATGATCCTGACCTCGCTCGGCCGGCCGGCGCCCGAGCTCGATCTGCTCTTCTATCAGCGCGAGGCCTGAGGCACACAGGGAACGACGTCGAACGCGACGCAGATCCGGGGCTCGGGCGATTTCGTCGGCAGCGTCGCGTGCGGCACGAAGGACGGGAACAGGACCAGCCGGCCCGGCGCAGGCCGTATGTCCCTCACGCCCCAAGGCGACTCCCGCCTGTCCTTACTCAAAACTCCAAAAAGCCGAGAAAGCATAGAGTTTTTGGCGCCACAGCCATACCGTCATCGGCATGCTCACGCTTGTGTCCGCCCTCGGTTCCCTTCTCTATTGGGGCGTATAGGTGTCAAGCGCTTTCAGATTTCTCCATCGATCCGGTGTTGATGTCAGTCGCAGGGTCCGCGCTTCTCTTCGGGATCGGCACTGAGGCCCTCCCATGATGGGATCAGGAGGC
>CAMAWF010000118.1 GCA_945861895.1 Rhizobium sp. Q54 | reverse complement strand
TCGCTGCGCGGGGAGAAGGAGCTTTCCTGGACTTAAACCCACCCCACCGCTAAATAACCCCCGGCAGAAAATCCAAGCCGGGCCGGGATTTACCGGCAATCCGCGCGGCCGGCGGCAGGGGTGCGAATGAGCGGCGTCAACGATATCCGCAAGAGCTTCCTGGATTACTTCGCCGGCAACGGCCACGCCGTCGTGCCGTCCTCCGCGCTCGTGCCGCGCAACGATCCCACATTGATGTTCACCAATGCCGGCATGGTGCAGTTCAAGAACGTTTTCACCGGCCTCGAAAAGCGCCCCTATGCGCGCGCGGTCAGCGCGCAGAAATGCGTGCGCGCCGGCGGCAAGCACAACGACCTCGACAATGTCGGCTACACCGCGCGCCACCACACCTTCTTTGAGATGCTCGGAAACTTTTCCTTTGGCGATTATTTCAAGGACCGCGCCATCGAGCTGGCCTGGAACCTGGTGACCAAGGAGTTCGGCCTCTCCAAGGAACGCCTGATCGTCACCGTCTATATCGACGACGACCAAGCCTTCAATCTGTGGAAAAAGATTTCCGGTGTCCCCGACTCGCGCATCATCCGCATCGCCGGGGCCGACAATTTCTGGGCGATGGGCGACTTAGGTCCGTGCGGCCCGTGCTCGGAGATTTTCTACGACCACGGCGACAAGATTCCCGGCGGCCCGCCCGGCTCGGCCGATGCCGAAGGCGACCGCTTCATCGAAATCTTGAATCTCGTGTTCATGCAATACGAGCAGCTTGCCGGCGGCAAGCGCATGGACTTGCCGAAGCCCTCGATCGACACCGGCATGGGGCTCGAGCGCATCGCCGCGGTGCTGCAAGGCACCCACGACAATTACGCCATCGACCTGTTCCGCGCGCTCATCGGTAATATCGCCGAACTGACGAAAGTGTCTTCCGACGGACCGCAAAAGGCCTCGCACCGCGTTATCGCCGATCACTTGCGCGCCTCCGCCTTCTTGATCGCCGACGGCGTGCTGCCCTCGAACGAAGGGCGCGGCTACGTGCTCCGCCGCATCATGCGCCGCGCCATGCGCCATGCCGAATTGCTGGGCAGCCGCGAGCCGCTGATGTGGAAACTTGTGCCGGTGCTCACGCGCGAAATGGGGCAAGCCTACCCGGAACTCACGCGCGCCGAAGCGCTGATATCCGAGACGCTCAAATTGGAAGAAACTCGCTTCCGCCGCACGCTTGAGCGCGGGCTTTCGATTCTCGACGAAGCCAGCAAGTCGCTCAAGAAAGGCGACATGTTCGACGGCGAAACCGCGTTCACGCTCTACGACACCTATGGCTTTCCGCTCGATCTGACGCAGGACGCGCTGCGCAACCGCGGCATCGGCGTCGATCTTGCCTCGTTCACCGACGCGATGGACCGCCAGCGCGAAAAGGCGCGCGCCTCCTGGTCCGGCTCCGGCGAGGCCGCGACCGAAACCGTTTGGTTCTCTCTGCGCGAGAAATCCGGCGCCACCGAATTCCTCGGCTATGAGACCGAGAGCGCCGAAGGCGTGGTGGCCGCACTGGTGCGCGAGGGCAAGGAAGTGGCGTCGCTCAACAAGGGCGAGAGCGGCGCGGTGGTGCTCAACCAGACGCCGTTCTATGCCGAATCCGGCGGTCAGGTTGGCGACAGCGGCGAGATGCGGCGCCAGGGCGTGCGCTTCAAGGTGACCGACACGCAAAAGAAAGCCGGCGACGTTTTCATCCACAGCGGCACGGTCGAGGAAGGCACGCTGAAAGCCGGCGATCCGCTGCTGCTGGAGGTCGATCACGCGCGCCGCAGCGCCATCCGGCAGAACCATTCGGCGACGCATCTGCTGCACGAGGCGCTGCGCCAGGTGCTCGGCGATCACGTCGCGCAAAAGGGCTCGCTGGTCGCCCCCGACCGGCTGCGTTTCGACTTTTCCCACCCCAAGCCGGTCACCGCGGCCGAGCTTGAGCGCGTGGAGGACATCGCCAACGATTTCGTTCTGCAAAATTCGCCCGTCACCACCCGGCTGATGGCGCTCGATGATGCGCGCGCGTCCGGCGCCCGCGCGCTGTTCGGCGAGAAATACGGCGACGAGGTGCGCGTGGTGGCGATGGGTGAGGGCTCCGGAAATTCGCTCGGCTGGTCGGTCGAGCTTTGCGGCGGCACGCATGTCAAGCGCACCGGCGATATCGGCATTATTTCAGGTCTTGCCGACAGCGGCGTTGCCGCCGGCGTGCGCCGGCTGGAAGCGCTCACGGCCAAGACCGCGCGCAAGGCGGCTTACAATGCGATTCAAGTGGCCAAGACGGCGGCCGCCGAACTGAAAGCACCGCTGGACGAAATGCCGCAGCGGATCAACCAACTGCTCGACGAACGCAAGAAATTGGAACGCGATCTGGCGGAGGCGCGCAAGAAGCTTGCCATGGGCGGCGGCGCCAAAGGCGGCGGCGGTGGCGACGACGGCGTGCGCACCGTCGGCGACGTCAAGCTGATGGCGCGCGCGGTGTCGGGTATCGATCTCAAGGATCTTCGCAGTCTTGCCGACGAAGGCAAAAAGCGCCTCGGCTCCGGCGTGGTCGCCATTGTCGGCACCAGCGCGGACGGCAAAGCGGGAATAGTCGTCGGCGTCACCGACGATCTCACCAAGCGCTTTAATGCTGTCGATCTGGCGCGCAAGGGCGCCGAAGTGCTCGGCGGCAAGGGCGGCGGCGGGCGGCCCGACATGGCGCAGGCCGGCGGACCGGACGCGAGCAAGGCCGACGCCGCGCTGGCTGCGATCGAGGCGGCGCTGGCGGGATAATTCACCGTCATTCCGGGGCGCGGGCGCAACTCGCGAGCCCGGAATCCAGAAACACACACCGGGGTTATGGATTCCGGACAGCGGCTTCCGGAATGACAGGTATTTTTACCCCATCGCCTTCTTCAAATTCTCGCCCACCTTGTCGAGGAAGCCTGTGGTGGAGAGCCACTTCTGGTCGGCGCCGACCAGCAGCGCCAAATCCTTGGTCATGAAGCCGGCCTCGACGGTGTCGATGCAGACTTTTTCCAGCGTGGTTGAAAACTTCGCCAGCGCCGCGTTGTTGTCGAGCTTGGCGCGATGCGCCAGCCCGCGCGTCCAGGCAAAGATCGAAGCGATCGAATTGGTCGAGGTCTCGCGTCCCTTTTGATGTTCGCGATAATGGCGCGTGACGGTGCCGTGCGCGGCCTCGGCTTCCACGATCTTGCCGTCCGGCGTCATCAGCACCGAGGTCATCAGCCCGAGCGAGCCGTAGCCTTGCGCCACCGTGTCGGATTGCACGTCGCCGTCGTAGTTCTTGCAGGCCCAGACATAGCCGCCGGACCATTTCAGCGCCGCCGCCACCATGTCGTCGATCAGGCGGTGCTCGTAGGTGATCTTCTTTTTCTCGAACGCGTCCTTGAATTCCTTGTCGAACACTTCCTGGAAAATATCCTTGAAGCGGCCGTCGTAGACTTTCAGGATCGTGTTCTTGGTCGACAGATACAGCGGATAGCCGCGGTTGAGCGCGTAATTCATCGAGGCGCGGGCGAAATCGCGGATCGAGTCGTCGACGTTGAACATCGCCATGGCGACGCCGCTGCCCTTGAAGTCGAACACGTCGTGCTCGATCTTTTTGCCGTCGTCGCCGGTGAACGTGATCGTCAGCTTGCCCTTGCCCGGCACCCTGAAATCGGTGGCGCGGTACTGGTCGGCATAGGCGTGGCGGCCGATCACGATCGGCAGCGTCCAGCCCGGCACCAGCCGCGGCACGTTCTTGCAGATGATCGGCTCGCGGAAAATGACGCCGCCGATGATGTTGCGGATGGTGCCGTTGGGCGAGCGGTACATTTTTTTGAGGTTGAATTCCTTCACCCGCGCCTCGTCGGGCGTGATGGTGGCGCATTTGACGCCGACGCCGTGCTTCTTGATGGCTTCGGCCGCGTCCACCGTCACCTTGTCGTCGGTGGCGTCGCGATGCTCCATGCCGAGGTCGAAATAGAGGAGGTCGACGTCGAGATAAGGGTGGATCAGCTTGTCCTTGATGTTCTGCCAGATGATCCGGGTCATCTCGTCGCCGTCGAGCTCGACGACCGGGTTGGCTACCTTGATCTTGGCCATTGTGGGTAAAGCCTTTTCGGCAAATGCCTGGACGCGGGCGCGGACGGGGTGCCGGCGGGCGTGGCTATAGCATCCGGGGCAGGGCGGCGGAAGCGGGCTTTGGTGGCAGGATTTGGCTCGCAAGCTTTGCGGCCCGCACGGGCGCGGCTATACCGCAGCGGGGAGAACGCTATGCCCGGAGCCGGCACCGACAAGACGAAAAACTGGATCGAAGGGCCCGCGCCGGTCGTCATCCTGGTGTCGCCGCAGTTGGCTGAGAACATCGGGGCGGCGGCGCGCGCGATGGCGAATTTCGGCCTCGGGCGGCTGCGACTGGTGACGCCGCTGCAACCCTGGCCGAACGAAAAGGCGCGGGTGATGGCGGCGGGCGCCGACCGCGTGCTCGACAACACCGTTGTCTTCGACAGTCTGAAAGCCGCGATCGCCGATTGCACGTTGGTCATGGCGACCACCGCGCGGGCGCACGATCAGGCCAAGCCCGTGATCGGTCCGGACGAAGCCGCGCGCATCCTCGCAGCCCATGTCGGCGCCGGGGAAAAAGTTGCGATCCTGTTCGGCCGCGAGCGCGCGGGCCTCGAAAACCACGAGGTCGCGCTCGCCGATTATATCGTCACGCTGCCGGTCAACCCCGCCTTTGCTTCGCTCAATCTGGCGCAAGCGGTGCTGGTCGTCGCCTATGAATGGTTCAAGCATGCAAGCGGCGGGCAGTTGCCGTTTGACACGCCGGAGCGGTCGGTGCTGGCGTCGAAGGACCAGCTCGGCGCCTTTTTCGCCAACCTCGAACGCGAGCTGGAACGGGTGGAATTCTTTCGCCCAGCGGAAAAGCGCGACACCATGGCGATCAATCTGCGCAATATTTTCAACCGGATTAGGCTCACCCAGCAGGATATCCGCACGCTGCACGGTGTCGTGCTGGCGCTTGCCGAGGGCCGCAAAGGACCGGCCAAGGGCGGCGTGCTCGACGGCGAAGCGGCCAATATGCTGCGCGCGCTGATCGCGGAACATGGCGAGGCACACGCGCCCTTGCAAACGAGCCCGGTGCGGCGGCTGGCGCGGCTACTTCGCCGCAATCCGACCGAGGCCGAGCGCACTTTGTGGATTGCGCTGGTCAACGACCGGCGCTTTTCCGGGCGTGGCTTCAAGCGCCAGGTTCCGGTCGGCCGGCATATGACCGACTTCGTTTCGTTTTCCTTGCGCACCGTGATCGATGTGCTGCCGGAGGGCGAGAGCGAAGCCGCCGCCCGCGGCCGTGCGGAGCGCGCCGCCTGGCTCACCGCGCGCAACTACCGCGTGATCGCCGTGCGGGCGGGGGAAATCGAAAAGGACGTCGGGAAAGTTTTGCAGGACCTGGACGCGGCGATCCGGCCCGGCGGCTAACCCTTCAGCGTCTTCACCTGCGGCGCGATGCCAGCGCGCAGGAAACCGAGATCGCTGCCGACGGCCAAGAAAGCAAAGCCGCGCTTGGCGAAAGCCACAGCGCGCTCGGCATCGATGCAATAGAGGCCCGCGAACTTGCCGGCCTTTTTCGCAGCGGCCACAATTTTGTCGAGGGCGGCTTCAACATCCTTGGAGTGCGGATCGAGCACCGCGCCATCGCTCAATGTGATCGAGAGGTCGGACGGCCCGACAAACAGCATGTCGATGCCCGGCGTCGCCGCGATGGCGTCGACATTCGCCAGCGCCGCGCGGGTCTCGATCATGGCAAGCGTCACCGTCAAATGATTGGCTTCGCGCAGATAGACCTTCTGGTCCGCGATTCCTGCGAGCATGGTGGCGCGGTGCGGGCCCCAGCTGCGCTCTCCCAACGGGGGATATTTGGCCGCGGCGACGAAGGCGCGGGCATCGGCAACCGTGTTGATCATCGGCGCGACCACGCCTTCGGCGCCAAAGTCGAGCACGCGGCTGACGGCGGCAAAATCGGCAAGCGGCACGCGCACGATCGGCGCAGCGCCGGCCTGGCGGATGCCGGCGATGGCGGCCACGGTTGCGGCCGTGTCCCACATGCCGTGCTGCTGATCGATGGTGACGGCTGAAAAGCCCTCGCGCGCGGTGACTTCCGCCACCAGCGGCGAGGCCAGGCCGCACCAGGCGGTGTAAACCGTCTCGCCCGCGCGCAAGCGCGGAGCAAGCGAAAAGCCGGACGATGTTGGCATGCGTCAGCCGCTGGTCTTGATTTGCGCGATTGCCTGCGTCAACAGCTCATCCATGGCGCGGCGGATTTCCTGATCGCTGAGTGTAATGTTTTTGGCGTCGAGGTCTTTGCGGATTTTACGAAATACATCGTTGTCGCCGGATTCCTCGAAATCCACAATCACCACTTCCTTGGCGTAGGCGTTGGCTGCTTCGCCCGTAATCCCGAGCTTTTCCGCCGCCCATAATCCAAGCAGCTTGTTGCGCCGCGCATTTGCCTTGAATTGCAGCTCCTCATCGTGCGCGAACTTCTTCTCGAAGCCTTCTTCGCGCTTGTCGAACGTGGTCATGCCGGTCCCCGCGATTGGTGTCGTACAATCATGTGTGCATATAAGACGTGTCTGCCGCCTTGCATATAGGGCCATAATGGTCAAGGCAACATGGCGGCGATTCGTTTCCGGCCAAAATACGGAGTGGACAACGCATGTGCTCCTCGATTGTACTTGCAAGGGTGATCGGCTAGGTTGCCGTTGTGGCCGGATAGGCCGCTCACACAGTGTCCAGATGTTGTCCGGTCCCGCCGCCGCGGATCTCGTAACCATTCAAATGGAGCCACGGCAAATCCGATGGACTTTCTCAAACCACGGTACATTCCGATGAGCCGCCGTCGCCGCATCTACGAAGGCAAGGCGAAGGTCCTGTATGAAGGCCCGGAGCCTGGAACCTTGATCCAGCACTTCAAGGACGACGCGACCGCCTTCAATGCCAAGAAGCATGAAGTCATCGAAGGCAAAGGAGTGCTCAACAACCGGATCTCCGAATATATCTTCCAGCATCTCAACGATATCGGGGTTCCGACGCATTTCATCCGCCGGCTCAACATGCGCGAGCAGTTGATCCGCGAGGTGGAAATCATTCCGCTCGAAGTCGTGGTGCGCAACGTGGCCGCCGGCTCGCTGGCGACACGCCTCGGCATCGAGGAGGGCACGCAGCTGCCGCGCTCGATCATCGAGTTCTATTACAAGAACGACGCGCTCGGCGATCCGATGGTGTCGGAAGAGCACATCACCGCCTTCGGTTGGGCGGCCCCGCAGGAAATCGACGACATCATGGCGCTGGCTATCCGCGTCAACGACTTCCTCTCCGGGGTGTTCCTCGGCGTCGGCATCCGGCTGGTCGACTTCAAGATGGAAACCGGCCGGCTGTGGGAAAACGAGATGATGCGCATCGTCGTGGCGGACGAGATTTCGCCCGATAGTTGCCGGCTGTGGGATATCAAGTCGAACGAGAAACTCGACAAGGACCGCTTCCGCCGCGATCTCGGCGGGTTGCTGGAGGCCTATACCGAGGTTGCCAAGCGGCTCGGCATCATGAACGAGGGCGAGCCCCCGCGCGGCGCCGGTCCGGTGTTGGTCAAGAGCTGAGGATTTCGATCCGTTCGGCCGTTTTTGCGTGTGAACTGCGTCATGCCCGGCCTTGTGCCGGGCATTTGCGTCTCTCGTTTTAGGCGTGGATGGCGGGAAAAGGCCGGCCATCGCCAGCGATTCATGTGATATGCGCTAAGTGATGAAAGCCCGCGTCACCGTCACGCTCAAGACCGGCATCCTCGACCCGCAGGGCAAGGCGATCGAGGGCGCGCTGCGCTCGCTCGGAGTGATGGGCGTTACCAGCGTGCGCCAGGGCAAGGTGTTCGACATCGAAATCGAAGGCGCCGACAAGGCGAAGGCGGAAGCCGCGCTCAAGCAGGCGGCCGACAGACTGTTGGCCAATACCGTGATCGAGAATTATCGCGTCGAGGTGATGGTGTGATTTTTCTTCCCCTCTCCCGCAAGGGGAGAGGGAAGCAAGCAGGTGCGATCAACGAATGAAATCCGCCGTTCTTGTTTTTCCCGGCATCAATCGCGAGCGCGATATGGCGCGCACGCTCAAGCTCGTCTCCGGCGCCGAGCCGGCGATGGTGTGGCACGCGGACACTGCATTGCCGGCGGGCACCGACCTCGTCGTCATCCCCGGCGGATTTTCCTATGGCGACTATCTGCGCTGCGGCGCGATCGCCGCGCGCGCGCCGGTGATGGACGCGGTGCGCGCCTTCGCGGCCAAGGGCGGGCTGGTGCTCGGCGTGTGCAACGGCTTTCAGATCCTGTGCGAAGCCGGTCTGCTGCCGGGCGTGCTGATGCGCAACGCCATGCTGAGATTCATCTGCCGCGACGTCTATCTGCGCGTCGAGCGCTCGGATACGCCGTTCACCCGCGGCTACAATGCGGGGCAGGTGATCCGCGTGCCGGTCGCGCATGGCGAGGGCAATTACATCGCCGATGGCGAAACCATCGCGCGGCTTGAGGGCGAGGGGCGGGTGCTGTTCCGCTACTCCTCGCCGGACGGGATAGTCGATCCGAACTGGAACCATAACGGCGCCATCAATGCCATCGCCGGCATTGTGAATGAGCGCGGCAACGTGCTCGGCATGATGCCGCACCCGGAAAATCATGTGGAGGCGTCTATCGGTCCGACCGATGGCCGCGGGCTGTTCGCGGGGCTGGTAGAGGCGCTGGATCGGGCGGCGTGACTTTCTTCACCTCGCCCCGCGTGCGGGGAGAGGTCGGATTGCAAAGCAATCCGGGTGAGGGGGCCTTTCCACAGGCCGAGCATCGGGAGATGCCCCCTCACCCGGCGCGCTTTCGATTAGATCGAAAGCTTGCCACCCTCTCCCCG
>CAMAWF010000117.1 GCA_945861895.1 Rhizobium sp. Q54 | reverse complement strand
TCACTCCCTGGTTGCCAGGGAGACCGATCAGCTGATTCGACCGTCGACGGGAGCGAGCTCTACGCCGCCTTCACGTGCTGTCCGCAATCACCGGATTGCTGTCCGCCTTGCGCTGGAATCGGTGTCCGCGTTGCACCGGATTCCGCACGCCTGATCGTGATCGGTGAAGCCGCGCACCCAGCCGTCCATCCGTTCGAGCCGCCAGCAGGTCGCAAGCGTCGTCACCTCACCGTCCAGATGGCCGGCGAGTTTCGGACCGGGGGGTGAGTTCGGATTCTATTTCCCGATCGGGACATTTATGGCGGTTTAGCATAGGTATTTGCTTAAGTTTCCCGCTCGGGAAATTACGGCTTGACTTCCAGGACCCGCCCGACTAATTTCCCGTTCGGGAAATCCTCATGATCAAGACCGTATCGGATACCGCTGGCCTGGGACGCGTCGTTCGCGACGCGCGGCGCGCGCTAGGCCTGACGCAGCCCGACCTGGCGCTCTCCGCTGGCGTCGGCGTGCGTTTTCTCGTCGATATCGAGAAAGGCAAGCCGACGGCGCAGATCGGCAAGGTCATGCAGGTGCTTGCCGCGCTGGGCGTCGATATAGGGCTTTCGCTGCCCGACCATATCAAGGTGACCGATGGCTGAACGTAGTCTCGACGTTTGGATGCAAGGAGAGCTTGTCGGCCGCCTCGACCAGGAGGCCGGCCGTCTTGTCTTTACCTACGACACGGGCTGGCTCGGCCGGCCGAATGCCATTGCCTTGTCGGCATCCCTGCCGCTTCGGCCGGAGCCGTTCGACGACCGCGCGGCGCGCCCGTTCTTTGCGGGCCTCCTCCCGGAGCAGGAGAAGCGCGCTCAGGTCGCTCGCGCGTTCGGCATCTCGGCGCGCAACGACTTTGCCCTGCTCGACGCCATCGGCGGCGAATGCGCCGGCGCCGTCACCTTCACGCATCCCGGCGAGAAGCCGATCGGGCAGGCGACCAACCTCGATTACCGCCTGCTGGACGATCGCGAGCTTGCCGCCGTTCTCGACAAGCTTCCCGAGCGCCCGCTGCTTGCCGGCGACGAGGGGATTCGACTCAGCCTTGCCGGCGCGCAGGACAAGCTGCCTGTGCTCGTCGCCGATGGAAGCGTGGCCTTGACGCTGCACGGTGCGCCAAGCTCGCACATCCTCAAGCCGGCAATCCGGCGGATTGAGGACAGCGTCCACAACGAGGGTTTCTGCCTCGCGCTCGCCAAGGCAATTGGCCTCGACGCCGTCGCAGCCGACATCCGCGAAGTCGAGGGCCGGTCCTATCTGCTCGTCACTCGCTACGACCGGGTTCCGGGGCCCGACAGCCGCCTTCGGCGCATTCACCAGGAGGACTTCTGTCAGGCGCTCGGTATCGCACCGGAATACAAATACCAGAACGAGGGCGGTCCCTCGCTGGTCGACTGCTTTGCTCTCGTGCGAAAGGCCACAAGACCCGCTGCGTTGTATTTGCCGCGCCTCCTCGACTATTTGATTCTCAACACGCTCATCGGCAATCACGACGCGCATGCCAAGAACTACTCGCTCGTCTATGGTGAGGACGGAACAAAACTTGCGCCGCTCTATGACGTCCTGTGTACCGCCGTTTATCCGGAACTGACGCCCAAGATGGCGATGAAGATCGGCGGCTACTACGAGTTCAAGGATGTCCTGCCGCGGCATTGGGAGCGCTTCGCCAAGGATGCCGGACTATCGGCACCGCAGGTCCGTCGCCGCCTCCTCGAACTGGCCGAACGCCTGCCCGCCGATGCGAAAGCATTGCGCGATGAGTTCAAGACCCGCGGGCTCGAAAAGCCCATCACCGAGCGTATCGTCGGCATCATCGAGCATCGCTGCAGTCTGACACAGTCACGATTTGCGCAGAACAGTTCCGCGCCTCCGGCGTGAGCCTTCAGGCGCGAACCTCGACCAACGCGATCGAAGCGACCTGCTGGATGTGGTAGGCGACCGCCACGACCGGCAGGTGATCGGTGTCGAAGCGCACCGGCACGTCAAACCGGAAATCGGCATAGGGCTGCGAGGCCGGCGCCTCCTCGAATGTCACGAGTCCGGTGAGGTGGTCGACATCGACCGACACGGGCTCACCGTCGACGCGAACAACGACGGTGCCGGCCTCGGGCTTGGTGATGGCGCGCTGATCGGCCGAGGGGCCCGAGGCATATTGCTTCGTCAGCTGCCACACCAGCGGGTTCGCGGTCGGCACGAGCGGCTCGCCCGTGGCCTCAAAATCGTTCCAGTCCCGGAACCGGAATCCGTAGGCGCGGCCCTTGCGGGCGCGGAAGAAGGCGATGACCTCCGCCATCTGTTCGCGGGTGCGGATGCCGGTCGAAATGTCGTACTTGGCGCGCGCCGCCGACCAGTTCACGTTGCGCTGCTCAAAGCCGGAGGCGACCGCGATGATGTCGGTCGAGAACTCCGGTCCGCCGGTGGCACCACGCGCCACCGCGTCGGGGAACCGCACATCGTGGAATCCGGTCACAGGTTGTGCCCCGCTCGCTTGAGCGCCGCGGCCATGTCGGCGGTGATCTGGCTCTGCGCCCGCCGGAACGAGGCCGCATCCGGCGTCTGGACGGCGAAGTTGAGCACGATCGGCGACGATCGCGAGCCGCGCTCGTAGCTCGCGGCCTCGGCACGGCTGAGCACGCGCTCGCCGCGCTGCAGGATCGCGGGCACCTCATCGGGCTTGAGGAACGCGCCGTCATGGAAGCGCGGCGCGTTACGGAAGACCTGCGCCGGCATCCAGGTGGGCGTACCCTCCATGCCGACAACGCCGCCGCCGTGGAATTTGAATCCGAACAGGCCGCCCAACAGACCGCCGACATTGTTGAGCGTGCCGAGATTGGTGCACTGAGGCCGTACTTTGGATCGCCGGAAGGTAGATTTTTCCGGCTTGCTCACGATGGCGGGCTGGCTGCGCCAACGTGATTGAGCAACATGATCGGCGTCTTGTTGCCGATCACCCCATGGGGCCGTTCCTCGTTGTAGTAATTATGCCAATCCTCCAATTTTTTCTCGGCGTCTGCAAGGCTCAGGAACCAGTGTGCGTTCAAACATTCTGCTCGGAAGCGACCGTTGAAAGCTTCAATGAAGGCGTTATCGGTAGGCTTGCCTGGCCGGGAGAAGTCGAGCGTGACGCCACGCTGATAAGCCCACAGATCCAAATCGCGCGACACAAACTCGGTACCCTGATCGACCCGGATCGTAGCCGGAAAACCCACTTGCCGGCCGACCCTTTCGAGCACCCCCACAACGTCGGCGCCGCGGAATGTAAAGCGCGGCTCCAGCGCCGGATGAACCGACCAGGGACTATTCGCCTATGGCGTCAAAATTCAGACTGAGACACCACCTCCGACTCAGGTGAATGGAATACACAAAACAAACGCTTTATAGTCGCACAAATTGCGCTAGGATCAGCCCATGCCCAAACTCCCCGACCTCAAGGTCAAACTCTTCACCGACGGCGCCGAAAAGGCGCAGATCCTGGAGATGGCGAAACAGCATTGGATCGCGGGTTTCACCACCAATCCGTCGCTGCTCAAAAAGGCCGGCGTTAGCGACTACGCCGCCTATGGCCGCGATCTCGTTGCCGCGGTGCCCAACCGGCACATCTCCTTTGAGGTGTTTTCCGACGATATTCCGGAAATGGTGGCGCAGGGCCGCGTCATCGCCTCATGGGGGAAGAACGTCTATGTGAAACTTCCGGTGACGACGACGCGCGGTGAGCCCTTGTTCGAGGCGGTGCGTTCGCTCTCGCGCGACGGCATCAATATCAACATGACGGCGATCTTCACACCCGAGCAGATCGCACGCGCCGTAGATGCGCTCGATGGCGGCGCTCCTTCTTGCGTATCGGTGTTTGCCGGGCGGCTCGCCGACTTCGGCATCGATTATCGGCCGATCATGCAGGACGCGATAGCGCGTGCGCGCAAGACCCGCAACGTCGAGATCATTTGGGCATCGACGCGCGAAGTTTTCAACGTGGTGGAGGCAGACGCGATGGGATGTCACATCATCACCGCGCCGGCGGACGTGCTGAAAAAGCTTCCTGCGCTCGGCACGAAAACCGCCGCCGAGCTTTCCCTCGGCGCGGTGCAATCGTTCCGCGAGGACGCGCTGGCGGCCGGACTAAAGCTCGCCGTTCCCACCTCGCGCGCGGCGGAATAAGCTCAATACCTGAGCTCCATAAGCGCATGATCCGGAGAAGTGGGAACCGCTTCTCGGAAAAAATCATGCTCTAAGGCTCGCATCTTTACCATCTTGCTTTACTGTAACGCTTTGAATCAAAACGTGTTCACTCCGTTCTTGCGGGGTGGTCGCCAGCCGCCGCGTAGCGTGCTAGGGGAAGGCGGAACCGCCGGTTGCGGTTGGGGGATATTTTCAAAAGATGTTACAGGCCGCGAAACAAGCCGCGGAGCGTCTGTTGCGAGTAGGCGTCATCGGCGTCGGCGTCATGGGCAGCAATCATGCCAGAGTGTTCGCCGGTCTGCCGGGCGCGCAGCTTGTCGGCGTCGCCGATCCCGATCGCAATCAGGCCGAGTTTGTCGCGCGCACGCTCGGCTGCGCTGAAGTGGCGGAAGTAAACCAGCTGCTCGATCTCAAAATCGACGCGGTGACGATCGCGGCGCCGACCCATTTGCATCACGACATCTCGCTCGCCTGCATCGCGCGCGGCGTCCATGTCATGGTGGAAAAGCCGATCGCGTCTACGGTCGAAGAGGGACGCGCTATCATTGCCGCGGCGCGCCGCGCCGGTGTCACTTTGATGGTCGGCCATGTGGAGCGTTTCAACCCGGCGGTCGAGGCGATCAAGGAGGCGATCCGCAACGAAGACATACTTTCGATCGCCATCACCCGCGTCGGCCCGTTTCCGCCGCGCATGTCGAATGTTGGCGTGGTCATCGATCTCGCGGTTCACGACATCGATCTCATCCGCTGGTTCACCGATTCCGACATTGTCGAAGTGCAGCCGCAGCTCTCAAGCGCGGTCGCCGAGCGCGAAGACATCGCGCTGCTGCAATTTCGCACCGCCTCCGGCGTGCTTGCCCATATCAACACCAACTGGCTTACGCCATTCAAGGCGCGCAACGTCACGGTCGCCACGCGGGGAAAATATGTGATGGGGGATTTGCTCACCCGGCAGGTCACCGAGTGCTTCGGCTTCCAGCCGGACGGCAGCTATTCCATGCGTCACCTTTCGGTCGGCCATGCCGAGCCGTTGCGCTCCGAGCTTCTGGCGTTCCTCCATGCGGTCCGCACGGGTGGTGCGCCCGCGGTGACCGGCGAGGAGGGCGTGGCCAGCCTGGAAATCGCGACTCGCTGTCTTGAGGGACGGGTGGTAACCGCCGCGCCGGCGGAGCGCAAAGGCCCGCGCCGCGTGGCCGGCTGATCCGTATCAATTCCGTTCTGGACGATCGATGAACAAGCACGCCCCCAATCCCGAACCCATTCCATTCATCGACATCGCCGCGCAACGCCGCCGGCTTGGCGGCGCCATCGACGCGGCTCTGGCGCGGGTGCTGGCGCATTGCCAGTTCATCATGGGCCCGGAAGTGTTTGCGCTCGAAGCCGAGCTCGCGGCCTTCTGCGGCGCACGGCACGCCATCAGTTGCGCAAGCGGTACGGACGCACTGCTGCTCGCGCTGATGGCGAAGGGCATCGGACCGGGCGATGCGGTGTTCTGCCCGTCCTTCACCTTCTGCGCCACGGCGGAAGTGGCGGCCTTGCTCGGTGCGACGCCGGTTTTCGTCGATGTCGATGCGGATACCTTCAACATCGACGCGGCAAGTCTCGTGCTTGCCATCGACACTGCCAAAAGCCTCGGCCTCAAGCCAAAGGCGGTGATCCCGGTCGATCTGTTCGGCTTGCCCGCCGATCACAACGCCGTCCTGGCGGCGGCGAAGGCCGCAGATCTGTTCGTTCTTGACGATGCCGCGCAGGCTTTCGGCGCCACCTACAAAGACCGCAAGCTCGGGGCGTTGACGCACGCTTGCGCGACCAGTTTCTTCCCGGCCAAGCCGCTGGGGTGCTTCGGCGACGGAGGCGCGATATTCACCGATGACGACGGCCTCGCAGATGCGATCAAGAGCATGCGGGTGCACGGCCATGGCGCCGATAAATACGACAATGTGCGTATCGGTCTCACCGCCCGGCTCGATACCATCCAGGCCGCAATCCTGATCGAGAAGCTGAAGATTTTCCCCGACGAGATCGCCGCCCGAAACCGCGTGGCGGATCGCTATGCGGAAGGGCTTGCGGATGTCGTCGGCGTGCCGAAAGTCCCGGCCGGCTCGACTTCGGTGTGGGCGCAATACACCATCCGGGTGGCGAACGGCCGGCGCGATCATCTGGCCGCCAAGCTCAAGGCGGAAGGAATCCCGACCGCGATTTATTACCCGATCCCGCTGCACCGCCAGCAGGCCTACAAGCATTTTCCGGTCGGAGAAGACGGCGTCGAGGTCAGCGAACGGCTTTCGGGAGAAGTCATCAGCCTGCCGATGCATCCCTATCTCGACAAGCCGACGCAGGATCGCATCATATCCGCCGTGCGCCGCGCGCTCGCGGGCTGATTACCCGCGCCTGTAGATATCGTCGAGCCGGACGATATCGTCCTGGCCGAGATAGCTGCCGGTCTGCACTTCGATCAGCTCAAGCGGAATCTTGCCGCGGTTTGCAAGTAGGTAGACCATCTAGCCGACCACGCGGCAAAGGCGGGTGGAAGAGTTCGGGCGCGAGCGGTCTATAGCCGAGCGAGGCATAGGGCCGGAAGTGCTGAAGGGTAGGCGCCAAGGCAGGGGCTTCATGCCTTCCCGGCCCGCCGTTTTTTTAGTCGTACACCGGCGCCACCACCATTCTCATCGATGAATTCTATACCGGATCGCTCTAGGGCAGCGCGCAAGGCGTTGATTGCTTCAATCGAAACTTGTCGCCTCTGTCTTTCAAAATCAACCACTGTAGACAAGCCAAGGTCTGCTTTGTGGGCGAGCTGGGTCTGAGTCATATCCAATAATCCACGCGCGCTGCGACATTGTCCGGCGCTGATCAATAAAATTTGTTGACATGACATTCGTGATCCAATATCAACAGTAATTATTGATCCAGAGGTAGCGAGACTGATCAGCCGTCAGTGCTTGCAGGGAGTCTATGATGAAACCTTATCCAATGCGTCCATTAAATCAAATGGATCGACGTGCGTTCGTAGGCGGATCGGACGCGCGAGCTATTATGAGTCACGACGAAGCCACGCTCTTACGACTTTGGCATGAAAAGCGAGGGGAAGTCGAACCCGCCGACCTCTCCGACGTACTGATTGTCCAACTTGGGCTCGTCACCGAGGACATTAATCGGCAATGGTTTGAGCGCAATTCCGGCCAGCGTGTCGGGCAGATTCAGCACCGCATCGTCCACCGTACAATCCCGTGGATGGCGGCGACGCTCGATGGTCTTGTTGAAGAAACTGGCGCAGTTTTCGAAGCCAAATTCATGCTGCCATGGTCGTTCTCAGAGGTGGCAGCGGCCGAGAAACACATGGCGCAGCTCCAGCACAACATGCTGGTCGCTGGTCGTAAGAACTCGATTCTCTCAATCATCACCGGCGGCGGCAAATGGGTGGAAATCTCAATCCCCGCCGACCCGGTCTATCAGACCGTGCTCGTTGCCGCCGAGAAGGCGTTTTGGGCTTCGGTTCAGACCGGCGAACCCCCGCGCCTGGTCGACGCTGAACCACCCCGACCTCGGATCGAGGCCGTCCGTATCGTTGACATGATCTCATCGAACTCGTGGGCGGAATTCGCAGGCATCTTTCGAAACACCCGCGTAGCCTATCTTGAGCACGAGAGAGCGAAGAGCGAACTTAAATCCTTGCTTCCTGAAGACGCTAAAGAAGCTATCGGTCACGGCATCCGCGCCCGCCGGTCAATATCCGGGTCCGTGAGCTTTGACGTTCTGGAGATGGAGAGCGGCCATGCATCGATCCAGTGAATCGGTTGCCGCCCTCGCAACGGCTTTGGCAAAGGCGCAGGGCGAACTCGTCAATCCGGAAAAATCCCTCATTGCCACCATCCGCACCGATCGGGGAAATGAGATCGATCGAACCTTCCGGTACGCGCCGCTCTCAAGTGGTCTCGATATCATACGCAAAACGCTCGGCCGCCACGAGATCGCAACCGTGCAAACGACCGCGATCGACCAGGCCACGGGCACGGTCAATTTAACGACGGTGCTCGCCCATGCATCGGGCGAGTGGATCGCCTCCGACTGGCCGGTCTGTTCCCTGAGCGATACGGCAACTCCGCGTCGGATGGGAGCGGCGCTCACCTATGCTCGCCGCTACGCTCTCTTCACCTTGGTCGGCATCGCCGGGGAGGATGACATCGATGCTCCTGATCTCAATGACAATGCCGATCCGGCATCACAAGGCAGCGAAACATTGCCAAAGCCAAATGGAGTTGAAAGGCATACTGTAGCCGGGCATTCTCGAAAGCCGTACCGTACAAAACAAATTCTAAATGCTGAGAAATCAGCGGCCTTGCGAGACCAACTTCTCTACGAGTTAGCAGGCCTTGCGACGTCGGCAGACGGTACAGGCTGGGCAAAGAATATCCTCCATGCGAAGAACACCCTGACGCAGGAGGACGCGCAGCGCGTTGAAAAAGCCTTCGAGTCAAAGTTCGCAGAAATTGGTGAAGTCGCTGCGGACGATAACTCCAAGCCGAAGGCATTTCCACGGACCAAAAATTCCAGCGGCAGTCGGAGGCGTCGCGGAGCCGTGCGGGCTATCGACAAAAGTAAGCTCTTGTTCGGAGAACCGCGTCGCTATCGCAATAAGGCGCATCTGAAATTTGTCGCCTCGCAGTGTTGTTTGATTTGCGGCCGGCAACCATCGGATGCCCATCACCTCCGGTTTGCTCAACACCGGGCGTTAGGCCGCAAGGTCAGCGATGAATTTACAGT
>CAMAWF010000116.1 GCA_945861895.1 Rhizobium sp. Q54 | reverse complement strand
ACAAGCGATCACTTGGGCGGCACGACCGAGCCTCAGCTGAACAGCGCATTGAACAGGAAGCCGACCGCGAGGATGCCGATCCCTACAACGCCTACGAATACAGCGATCAGCCGGATCGTTAGGACTTTGCGAAGGATGATCATTTCGGGCAGGGAGAGCGCAATCACCGACATCATAAACGCGAGCACGGTCCCGAGCGCAGCACCTTTCGTGATGAGTGCCTCAACCACAGGAATAATTCCTGCGGCGTTCGAATACATTGGAATTCCGATCAGGACAGCAGCCGGCACAGACCACCAAGCATCCCGGCCCATGATGGTGGCCAGGAGGTCTGCAGGTACGTATCCGTGGATGAATGCGCCCACGGCAATGCCTGCAAGGATCCACGGCCAGACCTTGCCGACAATCTCTTTCACTGCATCGATACCCGCCTTGATCCGATCGACTATCGTGATCGTGGCTGTGGGCAATTCAACAGCGCTTGTCCGGACGTTGCGCACCCACTCTTCGAGCCAACCTTCAAGGTGAAGCCTGCCGATAATCCAGCCAGCGACGATGGCGACGGCAAGCCCAAAGCATAGATAGGTGAGCGCCACTTTCCAGCCGAGCAGCGCAAACAGCAGTCCGAGCGCGACTTCGTTGATCATTGGCGCCGCGATCAGGAATGAAAACGTAACGCCAAGCGGCACGCCTGCCGATACGAACCCGACAAAGAGCGGCACGGCCGAACAGGAACAAAATGGTGTGAAAATTCCCAGCGTTGCAGCGGCGATGTTGCCAATTCCCTCGCGTCGGCCGGCGAGCAAAGCGCGCGTTCTTTCAGGCGAAAAGAAACTTCTGACCATGCCCATGCCGAACACGACCAAGGTCAGCAGCATCAGCACCTTCGGCGTGTCGTAGACGAAGAACCGGATCGCTTCGCCGAGTTGGCTGGTGGGCTCGACAGGCAAAATGGCGCCAACCCATTCTGAGAATGGGACGAGTTGACTGTAAACGACACCCCACAGGGCCAGGGCAACAATCGTTGCACCAATCCATTTGGCGGTTGAAGGGCCATTGGCGGGCGCCCGCTCAGTGATGGAGCCGAGGCTCATGCGGCGCGCCTTTCCTGACTTGTCGGCATCGCCAGCGCGGCATCGACAAGTGAGATGGCCTCTCGCGAAAGATCTGGTGCGCGACGATAGCGGACCCATTGCGCATCGCGTCGATCAGTCACGAGGCCCGCGATTTTGAGCGTGGCCATATGGCGGGACATACGCGACTGGCTTGCGCCGAGTTGCTGCATGAGTTCGCAAACGCAATGCTCCCGCCCATCCCACACCAGCCGGAGGGCTTCGAGCCGGGTGGGCTCTGCCAGGGCGGATAGAATCGCTATGGTATTCAATGGCTTATTCCTCTAATAGCTTATGCGCATTAGCGCATATAATGCGCTGGACAGATGGATCAAGAGAGAGACGCTGGAGTCATTTGCAGCAATCAACCCTCTCCGCCAGAGGGGCAATCTGTTTGCCTGCGCATCCCACGCGTGCTTGCGGTCTATGGCCCCGCATTGCTAACGGCACGAGCGATTTGCGCACTGATCCAGATCAATCGATCCAAAGTGGAAGTAGCCAGAAGCGCTCCGTGCGACCATATCGCGCTCACCGGGCTCGACTCGATATTGTCGCAAGGAGCTGGGCTATAGGGCGAGCCATTGTCCTATGCACGCCGTGTTGCATCATCTACGAGTTGGACTTCATGTGTGAACTTCTGGGTTTAACGAGTAGCGCACCTGTGACAGCGAATATTTCGCTGCCAACGCTCGCTGCGCACGGTGCTGCCACAGGAACATATGCTGATGGTTGGGGCGTGGGCTTTTATGAGGAGCTCGACGTCCGCTTGATCAAAGAAGCAACCGGAGCTGCCAACAGCGACTGGGTTCGATTTATTGCCAATCATGATCTACGAAGTCGGTTGGTCATCGCCCATACTCGACACGCGACTCGCGGGGCGCGCTCTTATTCTAATTCCCAACCATTTGTTCGAGAACTAGCAGGACGAATCCATCTCTTTGCACATAACGGGGATCTTCCAGGCATATTCGGATCGAACGCATTTCAGCCAGAACGGTTCAACCCGATTGGAGAAACCGACTCCGAGCGGGCGTTCTGCATCCTCCTCGACCGGATGGCGTCGATCTGGACAGGACCAAATGTTGCGCCAACGCTCCGCGATAGATTCGCAATCGTGTCCGAGTTTGCCAACCAACTAAGAGCCTTGGGTCCAGCGAATTTTCTGTACTCAGATGGCGATCATCTTTTTGCCCATGGCCACCGGCGCAAGCATGCCGACACCGGCAAGGTTGAAGCACCAGGTCTCGTGTCACTCGAGCGACAATGTCAGCACGACGGAATAGGCTTTGCAGACAGCGGGCTTTCCATCCATGGCGACGATCAACACGTGACCCTTTTCGCAAGCGTGCCGTTGACGGACGAGCACTGGAAACCGCTTGCAGAAGGCGAACTGGTAGCAGTCTCTCGCGGCCAACTCGTCTTAAGGCAATTGGCGAACGAAGCTTTGGAATTTTCTGAACACGCGCGCATAGACGAGCAATCTTTTGATCAGACTAGAACCGGTGGCGGATCGCGGCTGAAGTAGTGCCCCGTCCAGTTCTTATGCGATTGCACCGGCTTTGGGCGCTGCACGATAAGTAAGCAACCGCAGCGCGTTCAACACAACGACTATGGTCGACCCTTCATGGATCAGCACCGCAAGGCCGAGGCCGGCCCAGCCGAACATCGTAGCCGGAATCAGTAAGGCAACCGCACCGAGTGCAATGAACAAGTTCTGACGGATGACAGCCCGTGCCGCGCGGCTCAAGCCTACGGCAAACGGGAGCTTACCGAGATCGTCGCTCATCAACACGACGTCCGCCGCCTCCAGAGCCACGTCGGTGCCGGCGCCACCCATGGCAATGCCCACCGTAGCGCGGGCGAGTGCGGGACCGTCGTTGGCGCCATCGCCAACCATGGCCGCCTGTCCATATTGTTCGACAAGGCTGGCCACCGCAGCGATCTTGTCTTCTGGCATCAGGCCCGCTCGCACGTCTTCTAGTCCCACCGCTTGCCCCACAGCGCGGGCCACGCGCTCGTTATCGCCGGTCAGCATGACGGTGTTGGCAACGCCCAGCGATCGAAGTTCGGTAAGCACCGCCGCCACGCCGGGGCGCGGGGTGTCCATCAGTCCAATAACGCCGGTGAAGCGGCCATCAACCCGCACCAGCATCGTGGTGCGACCGGCAGACTCGAGCCGTTCGACCTGGGTAGTAATGTCCGCGCTTATAACCTCACCCGCAAATAGCCTGAGATTTCCGATTTCAATACGCTGGGCGCCGAGGGTCGCACGGATGCCCTTACCGTTCACCGCCTCTACGTCCGCAGGCTCGCTCCAGTTCAGCCCACGTGCCCGGGCCGCTGTTACGATGGCCTGAGCCAACGGGTGACCGCTGCGACTCTCCAGCGCCGCAGCCAACGTAAGAAGTTCATTCTCCGTCGCGCCGAACGCCGCGATGTCGGTGAGACGAGGCTTCCCCTCGGTGATGGTGCCCGTCTTGTCGAAGGCGATCGCGGTCAGCCGGCCAAGATTTTCCAGATGGGCCCCGCCCTTGATCAGCACACCCAACTGGGCGGCCCTGGCCACGGCCGACAGGACCGCAGCGGGAGTGCCGATGGCGAGGGCGCACGGCGAGGCCGCGACCAGCACCGCCATCGCCCGATAGAACGAGTCGGCAAACGGAAAGCCCAACAGGGGCGGTACGGCGATCAGGAAAACGACTCCGATCAGCACAGCCGGCACAAACACGCGTTCGAAGCGATCCGTGAACTGTTGGGTTGGCGATTTTTGCGTCTGGGCGTCGGAAACGAGCCGCACCATGCGTGCCAGCGTACTTTCCGTCGCGAGCTTGGTGACCTCTACCAGCAAAACTCCGTCGCCGTTGACCGTTCCCGCGAAGACAGCGTCGCTGGGACCCTTTTCTACCGGCATCGACTCGCCGGTCACCGGCGCTTGATCCACGGCCGAGGTGCCTTCGACGACCTTGCCGTCGGCCGGTAAACGCTGCCCAGGTTTGACGATGACCTTATCGCCGCGGAGCAACTCCTCGACCGGAACTTCGACCTCCGCGCCGTCGCGGCGCACCAGAGCCGTCTTGGGCGCCAAATCGGCCAGCGCTTCGATCGCCTTGCGCGCCCGGTCCATCGCCGAATGTTCCAGCGCATGCCCGAGGCTGAACAGAAAGAGTAACAGCGCGCCTTCGGCCCAGTGCCCGAGCGCTGCGGCTCCCGCCGCGGCGACCAGCATGAGAGTGTCAATGTCGAAACGCTTTGCCCAAAGGCTCTGCACTGCGTCGCGCAAGGTGAAAAAGCCACCAACCGCATAGGCGGCGAGGTAGAACCCAATCGATACGGCGTTCGACGCCCCCGCTAGCCCTCCAAGCCAGCCGCCGAGCAGCAGCACACCGGCAGCAAGACTGAAAACCAGTTCCCGATGCTCCGCCCACCAGCCAGCATGGGCATGCAGTTCCAAGAGTTGATAGCCGAGCGCCTCGATACGACGTTTCACGGCCTTGTGCGAAGTCTTCTCGCTATCGAACTCCAAGCGCAAGCGCTCGGCGGCGTAGCTCACCTTGGCTTCAAGCACGCCATCGATTCGTGCCAGTGCATGTTCGATAACGGTGGCGCAGGTCGGACAGTCCATGCCGTCGATGCGCAAGCTTTCATGCACATAGCGCTTGCTTATCGACGTGCCGGCTGCAGCAGCGAGCTGGCGGACTTCCGCCAGGCTGATGCGCTCGGAGTCGTAATGCAAACACAACCGCGCCTTGCCGTCTTCGCGAATGACATGTGCCTGGTCAATGTCCTCGCTCTGTAGCAGAGAGGTCAGCCGCGCGACGCAGGCATCCCGCTCGTCAGGGACGCCCGGCAGTACCAGCGCCAGATCGAGGGCCAGTTTGTCAGCGGCCATTGCGGCCAACGCGGCGTCGCCGGAATGCTAGCGACACATGGCGCCTCACCATTGGCTCATCTCGCACAGTTCATCTTCAAACCGCTCCGGCCCGGACAAATCTTGCCCCTCGAGCATTTTGCGTTCCCTTCGAAGCCAGAATAAGTGCTTTCACTATAGGCCTCGCCTATCACTGCTCAAGGCAGCGATGACCGCCGCTTGGATGTCCTCGCTCTGCGCCGCTACGGCCGCGGTCAGGGACAATAGGCGTTGCCGGGTGTCGTAAAGTTGATCGATCAGCGACAACACTACCGGCAGAGTCTCAGCATCAATCTCGAGTTCATAGCGCAGCGTGCAGATCAGGCGGACTCGCGCACATTCCATGTCCGTGAAGAGTAGCGCTCCTGCCTCCTGCCGCGGCAAAACGAGTTCCTCGCGAATCCAGGCTTCAAGATCACTGCGTTGCAGGGCAGATATCGCCTCAACAAGGTCATCGACACGCATCATGGCAGCATCTCCTTGCGCGGGTCCTGCTGAGTTTTCGGCTGCCACGTCTCCAGAAACGTGACGAGCTCAGGCTCTTCGGTTTCAGGCAAAACAACTTTCAGGTTGATCATTTGATGTCCGCGTTGTCCGGACTTGCGGTTGCGGATGCCTCGGTCGCGCAGTCGCAGTGTGGTGCCGGTACTCGACCCCTTCGGGACAGTCACCGCCACGGGACCGCCGATGGTCGGCACTTCGATCCGCGCACCCAGCACCGCCTCCTTCAAGGTGACGGGAACCTCGACATGAATATTGTCGTCCTTGCGGTTAAAGAACCGATGCGGCTCGACATGAAGCACGACATAGGCATCGCCCGCCGGTCCACCGCCGAAGCCCGGCATTCCCTGGTCTTTGAGCCGCAGCGTCTGCCGGTCCTCGGCACCCTCGGGGATCGTCACCTGTAACGTTTTGCCTTCTGGCAGCGTGATCGTTCGTACAGCGCCGTTAGCAACGTCCAGGAAGTCAACCGGGAGCACATAGCTCACATCCTGGCCACGAGCACGAAACGTGCCTTGCGACTGACGTCCCTTGCCCGAGAACGCGCGCGCTAGAAACTCTTGCAGTTCCTCGTTGTTGGCAAATCCGTCCTGCGCTGCGTGCGAGGCAGAGGCCGGACCGTCAGCGAAGTCGCGATAGAATCGTTCCTGGGGCCGCTCAGCTCCGCTGGCATCGATCTCACCCGCATCGAACCTCCGGCGCTTCTCCTTGTCATCGAGAAAGTCTTTGGCCGCCGATATGTTCTTGAACTTTGCTTCCGCTTCCTTGTCGTCCGGATGCAGATCGGGATGGAATTTGCGTGCCAGTTTCTTGAACGCGTCCTTGATCTCCTTGTCGGTCGCAGATCGATTGACGCCGAGGGTCTCGTAAGGGTCGTTCATGCACCTGATCCCATTCGAACCACTTCACTACGCGCCTTTGATCGTCGCTTGCGACCAATCGCCAAGATCAGTCCCCAGCCATGCTAATAGCCAGTACACGGGTAGGCTCAGGCAGCAACCATGGGCAGGCGGTCGCGAACCCACTGCACAATCTGGGTCGCAGACATTGCGCCGGATGTACGTGCAACCTCTCGGCCTTCGTGGAAAAGGATCATCGTCGGGATCCCTTGAATGCCGAGCCGAGAGGCAACCGCCTGCTCAACGTCGGAATTGAGCTTGATCAGCCGCACCTGCGGCTCCAATTCACGAGCAGCTGCCTGATAGGCCGGCGCCATCATGCGACATGGTCCGCACCAGGGTGCCCAGACATCGACGAGAACCGGGATGGTGCTGCGCGCGATCTGGCGATCGAAGATTTCGGCAGCGACATCCTCCGGATGCCCGGCGAACACCTTGGCCTTGCATTTCCCGCATTTGGCGTCGATGGCCGGACGCGATGGCGCCAAGCGATTGATTGTGCCGCATTTGCTGCAAACCACGAGATTTTCAGTCATTTGCTCCGCCTTCGTCGTACACGCCGCCACTTCTCGATACCTTCAATGACGACTGGCTCATCCGAGATACCTGTAAGTCACTGGAGATGGCGCGCTCGCTCATTTCGTTCGAAGATCGATCAGATCGAAGCCCGCATCTTCCGATTTAGGTGACAGCTTCGTGGCCATCCGGTCCATATGTCGGTTGCGGGGGGTAAGCCAGACTCCGCAGCGAAATACCCAACGGGCGCGGCTACGGCACGCAATAAGGCCACCCTCCCTTGGTGAAGTTAATAACGAAGCGCTCGGAACAATCGGTTGCGCTGGATCAAATTGTAAAAGCGAGAATTGCGGCCGATATAGCTTGCTACGTTCGGTCTACGCCGCAGAAGGCTTGGACGGCTGGAGTTTCGGCCCGGTCGACACACATTGTCACAAAATAGTACTTCGTTGAAAAACTTCTGTGACATGTCTGCCTTAAGTGTCGGTCAGTTCAGGACGCCCCAACGGGGCGGGCATCACAAAGAACCTCCTCGTAAATCGACGACGTTCATCGCCCAGGCCGACACAATTCCGGCGGCGCCCAACGGCATTCCTGACATCAAGCGCAACATCAAACCGGTCCATACCGAACCGGCATCATTGGAGAAAGTAAAGCAATGCAAGAAGTTCAAACGCAAACCGAAAACACGGGCAAGTGCTGCGGCAAGAACGGTGGTCACCGCGGCCAGCGACGCGGCAAGTGCGGCTCATCACATAAGCACGAGGCCAACGCACCGCTGGTATTAAGCGCTCTCGAAATCCTGCAGCAGCGCTTCGCTCGCGGCGAGATCGATACGGCCGAGTTCGAGGAAAAGCGACGCCTCATCACGACCGTCTGATTGTCCTCATAACATCGCAGGACGACTAGTGGTTAGGCGGCAGGCGGCGAGAGCAAAAAGCCCTCGCCGCCAGCCGTACGAGTAGGGCTTGATCTGAATCAACGGTGCGGTCCCGCGAACCTGCTTGTCTGCGTCTCAAGCCCCAAAGCTTCCGGAGGTTCAGATGAACAAGCTCGGCTATCTGTTGCTAACTGCCGCAGTATGCATGAGCGGTACGGCACTCGCCGGCGAGCCGACCTATATGCAAGGCAAGAACATCTTCATCGAGACAGGCGTGGACGCGGTAGATCGTTCACCGGCTTGGTATGCACCGATGCTGAGCAAGCCGTACGCGCCGGTGTTCGAGGTTCTGGCGACGAAAGGCACCGAGGGTCGCTACTACGACTACACCTATGCGGTCACCCTGCGGGAAATGATCAAGTTCCATGGCCACGACTGCGAAGGAACCATCCACGCCGCAAACAACGCCAAGGTCGCATTCAAAATCCTATTCCCTGACGGCATCATCGACCGCAGCGTGCTTTGGGGCATCTCAGGCCCCTCGCCATGCTGGTCGGACGCCGTCGCATTTCTGACCGGCGCTCGTGTGCAATACGGCAACCTCGGTGTCTTCAAGAGCAAGGACTACGGTCATGCGATCCTGTTGTACCGGCAGGACACCGACGTGGCAGTCTTGGCAACATGGAAGAAGGGCATCAACAATATCCCGGGTGAGCCCGTCGTGCTTCCAGAAGCGATCACCTGGAAGACCGCGATGTCCATGGATGAAATCACGAAGCTGAAACTGGCCGTTAAGATGAAAGGCAATGCCACGCCGTATGAGGTCGATCTGATGCGCTATCAGCAGTTTCGCCACGTCAACGATGTGCTGGAGCGCCCCCTTGAAGAGAGTTACCAGGCGCAGGTCATTCCCAACTTCAAATGGGAAGATTGGATCGATCCCAAGAAGGTCATGGTCAGCCCTCATCGACGCGTCGATATCGACTACAAAAACTGGCCGTACCGAGGTAAACCGATCGAGGGTCCGAATCCCTGACGAACGCGTCACATCGGAACCTGTTACGCGGAGACCGCTATGCGCAGGCCTTGGTTAGCCTGGGTCATTTCGATCTGCCGCTCGGAGACCTAACCAAGGCGCTGGAGTTCACGAACGAATAGTTCGCGTCTGAAACAATTGCCGTGATCTATTGCAGACGGTAACCAGCATGACAGCCGACACATGCCGCCGTTACCTTCGATAAGGCC
>CAMAWF010000115.1 GCA_945861895.1 Rhizobium sp. Q54 | reverse complement strand
TCACCGCGATGATCGGAATCGAGCGCGTCGCTGGGTCGGTCTTGATGCGGCGTGTCGCCTCGTAGCCATCCATGATCGGCATCTGGATATCCATCAAGATAAGATCAGGACGCTCTCTGGCCACTGCTGCCAGTGCTTCTTGTCCGTTCTCCGCCTCAGCCACCTCGTAATGCGCAGCGAGCAGGTCCCGCAGGATTTGGCGATTATCTTCCTGGTCCTCCACCACCAGAATGCGCTTCATGACACGGCTGCCATCTTCTCGACTTTGACTGGCAGCGTGAAGGTAAACGTGGAGCCATGACCGATTTTTGAATCCAGCCAGATTTTTCCGCCATGCAGCTCGATGATGCGTTTCGATATGGCCAATCCCAGCCCGGTCCCGCCCTTCTTTTTCGTGATTGAGTTGTCGGCCTGCTGAAATTCCTGAAACAGCTTGGCCTGATCGCTATCGGAAATTCCAGGACCGCTGTCACGCACCGAGACCTTGAACGATCCGTTGCTTGCACCAGCTTCTATGACCACCTCGCCAGCATCGGTGAACTTGATAGCGTTGCCGACCAGGTTGAGCAGCACCTGCGTCAAGCGCCGTTCGTCGCCATGGCCTCGTGGTAGGTCTGATGCCACATCGGCCCTGAACGTGAGCTTCTTGTCAGCGGCCAATGGCTCGACCGCGCCAAAGACGGTCTGGGCTATGTCTTTGAGCGAATAGTCTGCGAGATCGAGCGTGAGTTGACCGGCTTCAATCTTGGACAGGTCGAGTACCGCATTGATCAGGCCCAAGAGGTGCTTGCCGTTACTCTCGATCCGTTTGAGGACGACGCTCATTTTCTCAGGTGGCGTGCCATAAATGCCATCTGCCACCAGCTCGGTGTAGCCGAGGATTGCGTTGAGCGGCGTGCGCAGCTCATGGCTCATATTGGCGAGGAACTGTGACTTGTGCTGGCTTGCCTCGGCAAGCTGGCGGCTCTTGTCCTGGATTTCGTCGAACAGACGCACGTTCTCGATAGCGATCACCGCCTGGTCGGCGAAGGTCGTCAGAAGTTCAGTCTGCTTATCGGTAAACGGTCGAACATCTTTGCGGGCCAGCCCAAAAACACCTATCGGCTCACCCTCTCTCATCAATGGCACACCGAGCATGGTATGAAACCCGAGCGCCTTCTGAGCCTGTCGCAGTCCAAATTCGGGATCGACTGCAGCATCGTCGATATGGACTGGCCCGCACTCAAGCAACACGCGAGCGATCAAACCTTCGCGCCCAGGCTTGAAACGCAAATTGGCCTGAATCTGCTGGTGGTCGTGAGACAGTCCATACGTAGCGGCCACTTTAAAAAACCCATCTTCCCCGGGCCGAGCAATGGTCGCCATGTCAGTTTCGCATAGACGAGCCGCCGACTCGACGAGCGTATCGAGCACGCTCTGCAAATCGAACGTCGAGCGGCTGATGACCTTGAGCACCTCCGAGGTCGCGGTCTGCTGTTGGAGAGATTCGCGTAGCTCATTGAGCAGCCGGGTGTTCTCAATGGCAATGACAGCTTGCGCGGCAAAGTTCTGCACCAGTTCGATCTGCTTGTCGGTAAAGGGGCGAACCTCCTGCCGAAAGATCGAAAATGCGCCTATCAATTCAGAATCTTTGAGCAGGGGCACAATAATCAAGCTGCGTATACCGCCGAGATCGACGCTGGATATCATCGCAGGGATGCGATCAAGATAGCCCTGCTCGCATACCATGTCGCTGATATGGACTGTTCTTTTCGTCTGAACCATGCGGCCGAAAGCAGTCCTCGGATCGAGGTCAATTGGTCTACCCGCCCGGTACTCGACAAGAGCCGAGGGCGTGTTATGCGCTGAGGCAAGCTTCCAAGCTCCCCGATCATGGAGATAAATGTTTCCAAATATGGCACCACACAGCCTCGTCGCATTTTCCAGCATCGACTCGAACACAGACTCTAACTCGCCCGGCGAACTGCTGATTACCCCAAGCACTTCCGAGGTAGCAGTCTGCTGCTCCAGGGACTCGGCGAGATCGTCGGTGCGCTGTTGCACTTCATCGAACAGCCGCACGTTCTCGATGGCGATCACCGCTTGGTCGGCGAAGCTTTCCGCAAGGGCAATCTCCTTGTCGGTGTACGGTTGCACCACGCTGCGTTGCAGCAGTAGAACGCCTATTGGTGTTCCTTCGCGCAGCAACGGCACCCCGAGCATAGTGCGCGTGTTTCCCGACCGCGATCGGTTTGCCACCTCGGCGTCCGGATCGAGTTGCGCGTCGATGAGGTGGACGGATTTGTATTCAACCGCAACACGGCCGACCATCGACCCTGGCCCCGGCTGGACCGGCTCCCGCTCCATTCGTTGTTTGTGTTCTGGCAGAAAGCCGTAGCAGGCGACGTTATGGTAGAGACCGTCTTTCAGCAGCCGGATGGCCGACCGTTCTGCGCGGCACAGTCGTGCGGCGGATGTGGTCAATGTGTTGAGCACTATCTGAAGATCGAACGTTGAGCGGCTAATGACCTTGAGTACGTCGGCGGTGGCCGTCTGCTGATAAAGCGACTCCCGCAACTCCCTGAGCAGCCGCGTGTTCTCGATGGCTACCACCGCCTGCGCGGCAAAGTTCTGCACCAGCTCGACCTGCTTGTCGGTGAAGGGGCGCACCTCCTGACGAAAGATCGCAATGGCACCGATCAGTCCGTCTTCCTTGAGCATTGGCACCATCAGAAGGGTCCGTGCGCCGCCGTTATCGGCCAAGTTGACGATTGGTCGAAAGCCTTTGATGTAGCTCTCATCGTTCCGAACATCTGCGACTTGCAGCACTTGCTTTGTTAGAGCGAGGCGGGCCAATGGGACCTCCGGTCCCGGGTAGATCACCGGTTCCTGCTCTCGTGCGCTGGTGTAGGCCGGGGGCATTCCGTGCAAGGCGACGGATCGAAAGCCCTGGCCCTCTGCTTGCCAAAGCACGCCAAATTTGGCCTCACAGAGGCGGGTCGCGTTCTCCAGCATGGCGTTAAACACCGGCTCCAAATCGCCCGGAGAACTGCTGATGGTCTTGAGCACATCGGAGGTGGCCGTCTGCTGCTGGAGCGATTCGCGCAATTCGCTGAGCAGCCGCGTATTCTCGATGGCGATGACGGCCTGTGCGGCGAAGTTGGTCACCAGATCGATCTGTTTGTCGGTGAACGCCCGGACTTCCTGGCGATAGATAGCGATAGCGCCGACCAGCTCGCCGTCCTTGAGCATCGGGATGCCGACGTAAGTCCGTGCGCCGCCAAGTTCAGCGGCGGGGCTCCGCAGCCCGTCCTCGACGGTGACATCTTCGACGTGGATTGTCTGTCTGGTCTGAACGAGCCTTTCGAGGGTGGTTCCGGGCCTGGGCGCAATCGGGCCCCGCTTCCGGAAGTACTCGGCAAGCGCCTTCGGAACGCCGCGCAGCGCGACAGCATCGATGACGCCGTTCTCAAACTTGAACAACACGCCGAATCCTGCTTCGCAGATGCGAGTCGCGTTTTCCAGCATCGCATCGAACACGGGCTCCAGTTTGCCGGGCGACGAGCTGATGACCTTAAGCACCTCGGAGGTCGCGGTCTGCTGCTCCAATGACTCGGAAAGATCGTCGGTGCGCTGGCGCAATTCACTGAGCAGCCGGGTGTTCTCTATGGCGATGACGGCTTGCGCGGCGAAGTTCTTTACCAGTTCGATCTGCTTGTCGGTGAAAGGGCGCACCTCTTGGCGGTAGATGGCGAGCGTGCCGATCACGGCTCCGTCCTTGAGCATCGGCACACCGAGAAAGGTTCGAGCTCCGCCAAGCTTGCCCGCAGGACTCCATAGCCCATCCTCTTGGGCGACGTCTTCGATGTGGACGACGCCCTTAGTCGCAATCACTCGCTCCAGCACGGTGCCGACGCGAGGTTGAATGCGGCCACGCTCGCGCAGATAGTCGGCGTACGGCAGCGGCACGCCACGGGTGGCCAGCACGTCCATGCCGCCGCTCTCGAACTTGAACATGGCACCAAAGTACGCTTCACAAATGCGCGTAGCGTTTTCCAGCATGGCATCAAACACTGGTTTCAACTCACCCGGCGAACTGCTGATGACCTTGAGCACGTCGGCGGTGGCCGTCTGCTGTTGAAGCGACTCACGCAATTCGCTGAGCAGCCGCGTGTTCTCGATGGCGATGACGGCCTGCGCGGCGAAGTTCTGCACCAGCTCGACCTGCTTGTCGGTGAAGGGGCGCACCTCCTGACGAAAAATGCCAATTGCACCGACCAGTTCGCCGTCTTTTAGCATCGGTACGGCCAACGTAGTTCTCGCACCACCCAGCTTGGTCGGGGAACCGGGAGTGGCTCGTGTGGCGTCGTCCTCAATATGGGCGAAGGCCTTGGTTCGATAGACCTGGTCGAGAACGCTTCCTGGTTGAGGATCGAATGTACCGCGCTGTCTCAGATGCTCTCTCAGTGCGGCCGGAGTATTCAGTTCGGCCACAAAATGGAACTGCATACCATCGAAGCGAAATAGCACCCCAAACTTCGCTTCGCAGAGATGGGCGGCGTTCTCCAACATGGACCGGAACACCGGCTCCAGCTCGCCGGGCGAGCTTGAAATGACCTTCAGCACTTCGGAGGTCGCCGTCTGTTGCTCAAGGGCCTCGCTCAAGTCGTCAGTGCGCTGGCGCAGTTCCTTGAGCAGCCGTGTGTTCTCGATGGCGATGACGGCCTGCGCGGCAAAGTTCGTCACCAGCTCGATCTGCTTGTCGGAGAAAGGTCGTACATCTTGGCGGTAGATGACGATGAGACCAATCAGTTCTGCGTCCTTGAGCATCGGCACCGCGAGGTAGCTCCGCGCACCTCCCAACGTCACCGCTGGGTTGGTGGAGTCGTCCTCATTCGCATAATCCTCGACATGGATTACAACTTTGGTTTGGACGAGCCGTTCAAGGGCAGAGCCAGAGCGCGGCTTGATCGCCCCTCGTTCGTAAAGGAACTTGGCAAGTGCTTCGGGCACACCGCGCAACGCAAGCGGCTCGATCTTGCCATTTTCATACTTAAACAGCGCACCGAATCCGGCACCACAGATGCGCGTCGCGTTCTCCAGCATGGCTTGGAATACAGGCTCCAACTCGCCGGGTGAGCTGCTGATGACCTTGAGCACATCGGCGGAGGCGGTTTGCTGCTGTAGTGATTCACGCAGCTCGCTAAGGAGCCGCGTGTTCTCGATGGCGATGACCGCCTGCGCGGCGAAGCTCTGCACCAGCTCGATCTGCTTGTCGGTGAAGGGACGCACCTCGATGCGTCGAACAATGATCACGCCGACGCTCTCACCTTGGCGCAGCAAGGGCACGGTCAAAATGCTGCGATGGCCCATCCTGCGCGCCAATTCCCTGCCGTCCGGAAAATCGGTGCCTTCAGCCAGGAGATCATGCACATGGATCGGCTTGCGGTCCACGAATGCGCGCCCTGCAGCCCAGCTCCGGTTGATCGGCCATTTTTCCAGGCCGATCGGGATCGGTCCGTGATGTGCACTGAATCGCAGGTCGTCCCCGTCTCTTAGAACTACGGCGACGTCGTGTGCGTCGCACAGCTCGCAGGTGCGATCGACGATCGCCTTGAATACCGGCTTGAGGTCGCTGAGCGACGCGCTGATGACGCGCAGCACTTCTGCCGTGGCTTTCTGCTGCTCCAGCGCCTCGTCCCGCTCGCGTTTGGATTGATCGAGCTGCTCTCGCAGATCAATATCCGACGAACGGCTATTGCGGACGACCGCAGCCGCAGTGGCGCGCTTTGGGCTCGTAGTCTTGCGGCGCTGTCCTTTTCTCGCCTTGCTGCTTATTTTGACACGCCGCTTCATGCCGCCCCCAGGGCTCCTGCCACGGCATCGTATCGGTTCGGACTAACGATCCGGAAGGGGCCCTTCGCTACCGCAACATGAAATGCTGGCGAATGGTCGAAGTGGGTCATGTGTGGACGGCACCCACGGGTCAAGGGCTTTTTTGACTTGTTGCTTGCGGTCGGGTGCAAGTCATGTGTCCGGCCTGTTTGTGCGGTGCACATGACCGCTGGCCCTGATGTGATCCGCAGATCGGGTCCCAATCAAAATCTCGCGCTCGACGGCGCGTGACCCAATAACGGGTTCTCCCGATCCCCGGTCCAACCGGTTCGCATCAAGCCATCATCACCCTCGACTTTCCTCTACGTCCTCGACGTAACCTTGCAATCCAATGCTGGCGGTTCAGGCCGCCACCGGGACGGCGGCGTTCCATGGGCGTGTCGGCGTCCGATAGGTTTCACCCTTGGCCAGCACGGCCCAGGCGATCCGCGCCATCTTGTTGGCCAGCGCCACCGCGACCACCTTGGTCGGCCGACGCCCCAGCAGTTCGATCACCCAGGGATACTTGTAGGGCCGCGCTCGGGCGGAATTAATGACGGATGTTGCACCGACGACGAGCAGTCGTCGCAGATAACGATCACCCTGCTTGGTGATCGAGCCGAGGCGTTCCTTTCCGCCAGTGGAGTTCTGCCGCGGCACCAATCCGATCCAGGCTGCGAACTCACGTCCGGTCCTGAACGCCTTTGGATCGGTCATCGTAGCCACGACGGCCGTCGATAGGATCACACCGAAGCCTGGTATTGTTTCGAGCCGTTTGCTGTCTGCGCTGGCGCGATGGGTTTGAGTGATGCGCTTATCGAGCCCGCTTATTTCAATCTGCACCGCGTGCAATTGCGTAACGATTGCCTGACAGGCAAAGCGCGCGTTGCTCGGAAGCCGCTCAACGCCGCATTCCGTCACAACCGTAGCCAGCTGATGCAATCCTTCACGCCCCTTCGCTGCCACCAACCCGAGTTCGGCAAGGTGGGCACGAAGTGCGTTAGTCAGCTGCGTCCGCTGGCGGATCAGGAGATCCCGCGCCCGGTGCAGCATCAGCATGCTCTGCTGCTCGACACTCTTGATCGGCACAAATCGCATCGATGGCCGCGTGACCGCCTCGCAGATCGCCGCCGCATCGGCCGCGTCGTTCTTCCCGCGCTTCACATAGGCTTTGACATAGGTCGGCGGCATGAGCCGCGTGTCATGCCCCAACTTCGTGAGCTCGCGGGCCCACTGATGCGCCGTTGCACACGCTTCCATGCCAACGCGGCAAGGCGGCAGATCGGCGAAGAACTCCAGAACTCTCGCTCGGCCAACACGCTTGCGGATGACCACCGTGCCATCTGCGTCAACGCCGTGAATCTGAAACACCGACTTCGCAATATCGACGCCGATCGTGATAACCTCGCCCATGGACGGCTCCCCTCAATGTGGTTGTGTTTCGACGCAATCACCCTATGGCACCTCGATGCCGCAGAGTGGGTGCCGTCCACCACATCAAAATGAGAAATACTCGCATTGAGCCTATGTTTTCCGCTCTACCCCCGTTAGCGACACTTGAGCGGACATCCCGGACCGGCAGCTTCGTGCCAATCGCGACCAAGAATGCATCATAACGCTCGCAGCTTATTCGATCACCTTGTCGGCGCGGGCGAGAAGCTGCGCCGGAACTTCGATGCCGAGCACTTTGGCAGTTTTGAGATTGATGACCAGATCGTACTTGGTTGGCTGCACAACCGGCAGATCGCTAGGCTTCTCGCCCTTGAGGATGCGGCCAACATAGACGCCGAGCTGTGTCTGGTTGTCTACAATGTCTGGTCCGTAGCTCATCAGGCCGCCGATCTCGACAAAATTGCGGATAAAGTACGACGCAGGCAGCGAATGACGCGCTCCCAAGGTCACGATACGCATGGATTGGCTGCTGAATGACGGGTCGGGACCGACGAAGAGGGCATCAGCCCGCCAGTCCATGAGGGCCGCGAAGGCTTCATCGACGTTGAGTGGGTCGGTGTTGAAGACTTTGACTTCAAGACCCAGCTCCCGACTGGCGGCGGCTGCGTTCCGCGCGGTTGGTTCGGCCTCTGCCACATTTGACGGATTGACTAGCAACGCGACGCGCTTGGCTCTAGGCAACAACTCATGCAATAGCGCCAAGCGCTTGGCCACCAGCTCCGTAAACAGAACATAGATACCCGTGAGGTTCTTATCTGGTCGGCTGAAGTTCGATACCAAGCCCAATTGCACCGGGTCACCACCACTTGCGAATACGATCGGTATAGTTTCGGTTGCGCGTTTGGCCGCAAGGGCGGCAGGAGGACCTCCAGAGGTCGCAATCGCAGCGACCCGGCGCCGGACGAGATCGGCGGCCAGCCCCGGCAATCGTTCGGCGAGGCTGTCGGCCGCGCGGTATTCAATCGTCACGTTCTGCCCCTCGACGAAGCCTTCCGCAGCTAGGCCCTTATGAAATGCAGCTAGATAATCCGGGCGCTCCGCGATCGCCTGAACGCTCAGGTAGCCGATCACGGGCTTGGCAGACTGCTGCCCCCATGCCACCACCGGCCACGCCGCCACACCACCAAGTCCTGCAATGAACTCGCGCCGCATCATTCGATCACCTCGTCGGCAGTGGCGAGCAACTGCGGATGGAATTCGAGTCCGAGCGTCTTGGCGGTCTTGAGATTGATTACGAATTCGAATCTGGTGGACTGCAGGACCGGCAAGTCGGCCGGTTTCTCTCCCTTGAGAATCCGGCCCGCGTAGATGCCGACTTGACGGTAGGCATCGGTAAGGCTGGTTCCGTAGTTCGTCAGGCCGCCGGCCACGACCGCTTCGCGGTTTTGATAACTCGTCGGCAACGCGTAGCGAGCAGCTAGCGCCACGATACGTTCCCGTTGGGAGTTGAAGAACGGGCCGGAACCAACGACTAGTGCACCGGCCCCGCGTTGGACGAACGTTGCGAATGCTGCTTCGACATCGCGGTCGCTGCTGGCATCGAGAATGAAGAGTTGCTGGCCCATGGCTTGCGCAGCGGCCTGCACATCTTGTCGCTCCGCCTCGGTTTCACTGCTGCCCGGGTTCACAAGTACGGCGATGGTTGTTGCCTTAGTGTCTGTCCGGGAACAATTTGAATTCCTTGAATCAGTTGTGATTCAAGAGTGGTGGCCTGATTCGAGGAGGGTCACCGATGTGGACGGCGAAGAACCGCGGACGTTACGACCGCAGCAAGTTGCGATACCCGAGTGACCTG
>CAMAWF010000114.1 GCA_945861895.1 Rhizobium sp. Q54 | reverse complement strand
CGCGGCGAATGGGCACTCGTGTGCACCGCCCACAACCTGCTGAAGCTTGCCAAGGGGCGGACTCTGTCCGCAGCACGGCGGATCGCCGACGGTACGCCGGTCGCAGCATGAGGCGCAGGCTCTGCCGCCTCCGAGCCCGTGCCACGCGGAAAAAGTGGACAGGCTCCTAGCCAGCCAGAAGCGACGGATGCTGTTGACCAGCCGCCAGCTACTGCAGGCCAAGGCGCTCGACATCGAAAGCGACTTGCGTGGCACGCTGCGCAACTTCGGCTTCAAGGTCGGCATGGTCGGCACGGTCAAGTTCGAGGCTCGGATACGCGAGCTCGTCGCTGACCATCCGGACCTGGTCGCCATCGTCGAACCACTGCTGATTGCTCGCAAAGTCTTACGTGAGCAGCTCGGCGTACTTCACCGCCAGCTGCTCGCTGCCGTACGCCACGATGAGGTCTGCCGTAGACTGATGACGATGCCTGGTGTCGGACCGGTTGTGGCACTGACTTTCCGCGTTACGGTTGACGTGCCTGGCCGCTTCACAAAATCGAAGGCGGTCGGTGCCATCTTCGGCTTGACGCCGCGGCGGCACCAGTCCGGCGAGATTGATCGGACGGGCGGCATCTCGAAATGCGGCGATGCCTTGATGCGCACGACGCTGTACCAGGCGGCCCAGGTCATGCTGACCCGCACCAACAAGTGGTCATGGCTCAAGGCCTGGGGCATGAAGATAGCCCGGCGTCGAGGAATGAAGCGCGCGATCGTCGCCGTAGCACGACGAATGGCCGTCATCATGCATCGGATGTGGGTTGACGGCACTGAGTTTTGCTGGACGAGGGAAGAAGTTGCGGCGGCATGAGAGCCGTACAGGATTCAATGCAATAGGAGCAAACTTGAATTCCGCCGACTGGTGGAGCGATGTCCCCCGCAGGGACGATGGATGAGGTGAGTTCGTGGAATGCCTTGTGCCTTCCGTCAATCTTACGGCAAGCACGTCACCGAGATCGTTCCGCCGCATCCTTCTGATCCCATCATGGGAGGGCCGAAGTGCCGATCCCGAAGAGAAGCCAGAGCCCTGCGAGCGACACCAAAACCATATCGGCGGAAAAGTCTGACGCGCTTGACACCATACGCCCCAATAGAGAAGGCATTCCCTTGGGATGGGGCTCCGCGCTACCTGATCCGGGATAGAGATCGGATCTATGGCGCCATTGTCACGCGACGCATGCGCGCCATGGGCATCCGGGACAAACCTACGGCGCCGGCCTCGCCTTGGCAGAACGGCTTTGCCGAACGACTGATCGGATCGATCCGGCGCGAGTGTGTGGATCGTTTTATCGTCTTGGGCGAGGAGCATCTGCGCCGCATCCTGCGAGTCTATGCTGGTTATTACAATGAAATCAGAACGCACCGTTCATTGGACAAGGATGCGCCGGTCTCGCGCCCGGTTCAGCGAACTGGAATCATTAGTTCATGCCCGATCCTTGGCGGACTTCATCACCAATATGTTCGAGTTTAGGTTTTCGGTACACACAACTACGCGCTCAGCTCAGTGCTTTCATTTCCGCTGTTGCGGAAACCAGTGATCTCCGATGCTCTGATTAATCGAGGTTGCAGCTCTTCACCGGGTCTTCGACGTTCGGGTAAGTCTCGATGATCTCATACGCGACGGCGTTATCCTTTTTCACCGTCTTGGCGATATAGACGTTCTGGGTGGCCTGGTGGTTCTTGGCCATTTTCATCGGACCGCGTGGGCCGGTGTAGGCGACTTTCTCGATCGCGCTGACCAGCGCCGGCCGGTCTTTGGTATCGCCACTGCGCGCCTTCACCGCCTCGATGATGAAACGTATCGCGTCGTAACCCATGACGGCGAATTCCTCAGGGTCATCTCCGAACTTCTTCTTAAACGCCTCACGGAATGTGCGGTTCTCCGGCGTGTCGAGCTCCTTGACGTAGTTCTGGGGCGATATGATTCCCAGCGCGGCGTCGCCCTGCGCTTGACGCAAGACGACAGGAACGAGGCCGATCGGACCGAACAGCGGCATGGCTGCCTTCATCCCGAAGGACTCGTACTGTTTGACGAACAGCAGGGCCTCCGCCCCAAAATACACCGCGAAGACCGCGCCCGGGTTGGCAGCGCGTGCCTGCGAGATGTACGGACCATAATCCTGCGTCCGGCCAAACGGCGTAAAGATTTCGCCGACGATGCTGCCGCCGCCGGCAAGATATGCTTGCTTGGCCGCCGCGACGAATTCATGCCCCGCGACGAAGTCAGAGCCAAAGATGTACAGGTTCTTCGGCGCGTTCTTGGCCATCCACCGGCCAATCGGCTCGGAGATCTGCGAGCTGGAATAGGATACGCGGAATACATAGCGATCGCACTTCGCACCCGTCAGCGTGTCAGCTGCTGCATTGGAGATCACCAGCGGCATGCGCTGAGTGGACAGGTATGGCGTCACCGCCAATGCAACGGCGGAGCTGATGATGCCGGTCATCACATCGACCCGGTCGGAGAGAACGAGCTTTCGCGTCTTGGAGAGGCCGACGTCCGGTTTACCTTCGCTGTCCTCGTGCACCAACTCGATCTTGCGGCCCGCAACTTCGCCTCCGGCCTCCTCGACGGCGAACTGCATACCCTGGAGCTGGCGTTGGCCGAGCACCGCAAAAACTCCTGAAGTCTCCATCAGGACCCCGATCTTCAGGGGATCGGCTGCAAGTGTCGGCGTCGCCGATTGGATCAAGAGAGCAGTGGCGAAAGCGCCAACGATCGCTAGTCGCATGATGGTCCTCCCCGAAGTCTCGTTGTTTATAATTTGGTTCTGACAGCTTATCAGCCCAATGCGGCCACCGCCAAGCCTCCGCGCATGCGGCAACCACGCACAACGCCCATCGCGGGCACGGGTTTCCAATTCCGGAAATCGGTGCAATCATCCGGCTGGGTAGCGTCGGCAATGAGGTCCGGGTCGATGGGGAGCGAGTTTAGCCTCGCGTGGAGAGGCGCCACGATCCATTACCGGCGTTTTGGACAAGGCCCCGCCTTGCTATTTCTCAGAAGCGAGGATTCGCTTCCGGAAGCGCCCGCATTCATCGATTCATTGGCGCAGCACTTCGAGGTCGTCGTCCCCGATCATCCGGGCTTTCGGACTTCGGACACGCCGGGCTGGCTTAAGGGTATCGGCGACGTCGCCTATTTCTATCTGGATTTTCTGGAACAGCTTGATCTTCGGAGCGTCCATCTGGTTGGCGGTTCGCTCGGCGGCTGGATGGCGGCGGAGATTGCCGTTCGCACCTGCCAACGAATTGCCACGATTAACCTGATCGCGCCGTTCGGAGTCCGTCGTAAAGGCACGCCCTTCGGCGACATCTTCATGTGGACTCCGGAAGAGAACGTGCAGCATCGGCTGTTCGATCAGGCGCTCGCCGAACAGTTCCTGGCGGCGGCGCGGGCCCAATCCCCCGAGACGGCAACTGCCTATTTGAAGGATCGGTATGCGGCGGCCCGGCTTTGCTGGCACCCGCGCTTCCACAATCCGGAGCTAGAACGCTGGCTGCCGCGTATCGTGCGGCCGCTGCAACTGATCTGGGGCGACTCCGACAAGGTCGTCCCTGTCGGAATCGCTGAGACTTGGCGGCAGGCGCTGCCGCAGGCGCGGTTGAGCATCATCGAACGCTGCGGACACTTGCCCCAGATCGAGCATCCCAAGGCGACCGCGGATAAAATCCGGTCTTTCATCAATGAGGTGGGCACGTGAAGTTCTTCGCGTTCCATCTGATGCCTTATCGGCATTTGGATTTCGACAAGGCCGACGCCTATCGGTCCTATTGGGTTGTGCTGCCGAATACGCATTACGATCCCCAAAAGGGCGCGCGGCTTTACCAGGAGTATATCGACCAGCTTGTCTTTGCCGCAAAGGCCGGCTTCGACGGCATCTGCGTCAACGAACATCACCAGACCGCCTATGGGCTGATGCCGGCGCCGAACCTCATCGCCAGCGCCTTGATCGATCGCACGCGCGGCATGGACGTCAAGATTGCGGTCATCGGGCGGGCGCTACCGATTGTCTCGAATCCGCTGACGATCGCCGAAGAGTTCGCGATGCTCGACAATCTGTCGGACGGCCGTGTGATTGCCGGGTTTGTTCGCGGTATCGGTTGCGAATATCATTCGACCGAGGTCAATCCGATCTATTCGCATGAACGTTTCCACGAGGCGCACGACCTGATCGTCAGAGCCTGGACCGAGCCGGGGCCGTTTGCATTCGAGGGCGAACACTTCAATTTCGGTTACGTCAACACGTGGCCGCGTTGCGTGCAGACGCCGCATCCGCCGATCTGGATACCGTCGCAGGGATCTGGCGAAACCATCGAATGGGCGGCGGCGCCGGAGCGCAAATATCCGGTCATCATGGCGTTCAGCCCGGTCGAGGCTGTGATCCGTTTCCATGAATCCTATCGGCGGCAGGCCGAGACATTCGGCTATAAGATTAGCGGCGATCAGCTCGGCTGGTCGACCCCGACCTATGTGGCCGAGACGGACGAAATTGCTGCGCGAGAGTCAGCCGAACACCTGGAAGCGCTGTTTAACAATTTCTTTCACATCCCGCCGGAGCTGCTATTTCCACCTGGCTATACGTCGATCCGCTCGCTCCAGGCCATGCTGGAATCGCGCAAAGGTCTCGCGGCGTCCCGGGTGACTTTCAATGATCTGATGATGCGGGGAAATGTTCTTGTCGGCAGCGCGGCGACGGTTCGCGAAAAGATCGAAGCTATCCACGCCAAGACCGGCTTTCGGATCATGGTGCCGATGATCCAGTTCGGCACCTTGCCGGACGACCTCGTCAAGAAGAGCACGCAGATCTTCGCGGAAGAGGTCGCGCCACGTCTTCGTCCGTTGTGAGGAGCCATGCGATTCGGGGTCTGGACGCCGCTGCCGCACACCATTCGGCCGGAGCCGCTGATGAACGAGGCGATCCACGAATCCGGCACACTGGGTCTTACGAGCGGCCCCGACAAGGCGTTCCGCTTCGCCGTCGACATGATCAGGCGCGGAGAGGAGCTTGGCTTCGAGACGACCCTGCTCGCCGAGCGCTGGATGGGGACCGATCATTCCGCCTGGCTACTGGCGTCCGCCCTCGCGCCGCTGACCAGCCGGATCGAGTTGATGGTTGCGGTGCATCCGGGCATCATCACGCCGCAGGCGGTCGCTAAGCTCGCGGTTTCGCTCGACCGCATCAGCGGGGGCAGGGCGGCGATTAATATCGTCAACGGCTGGTGGAAGGAAGAGTTTGAGACCTTCGGCCAGGGCTGGTGGCCGCAGGATGACGATACGCGTTACCGCCGCATGGACGAGTTCGTGCGCGTTCTACGCGGGTTGTGGCAGCAGGACGTGTTCGACTTCCACGGCGAGTTCTACACCGTCAATCGACAGGGTCTGCCGCTAAAATCCGTCCAAATGCCGCACCCGCCGATCTATGCGGGAACCCGAAACGAGACGGGCAAGGAGGTCATCGCTCGCGATGGCAACTATTGGTTCGTCGACTATCAGACCGACTACCGAATGTGGGAGCGCAATATCGATCAAGCCGCAGTCTTCATAACCGACATGAAAAGGCGCGCGGAGCGCCACGGCCGCGATATTGACTTCGGCATGTCGTGTCATGTCATCTGCGCCGATTCGACAGACCATGCCGTCAGCCTCGCCAATCAACTCGAGGAGCACGGTAAGGCCGATCGCATCGCCTTTATTGCCGCCCGGGCACTCGGCCCGGGCCTCGTCGGCACTCCCGAGTTGATCGCCGATCGCATCCGCCGCTATGAGGCGGCGGGAGTCGGGACGCTGATGCTGCATTTCCATCCCATGGTTGAGGGTATGGAACGCTTTGCACACCAGGTCATGCCGCTGCTGACTGAAAGGCGGCTGATCCCAGCCAAGAATCGCGGCGTTTAGGCAAATGGCGACGATCTGAAGCATGACGACAGGCCGGGCACCATGCAAAATGCCGCCCGTACCATCCAAACGTTCATGGCAAACCGATGTTCCTCGATCCGCAATTCTTTGCCGAACAAGTTTTGAATTCCCTGCAGTTCTCGATGCTCCTGTTCCTGCTTGCGATTGGGCTATCGGTCGTCTTCGGCCTGATGGACTACCTCAATCTGTCGCACGGCACGATTTACATGTTCGCTGCCTATGTGGCGTTCTCGCTCACGCATCTCGGAGGATCGTTCTGGATCGCATTGCTGCTGGCGCCTCTGGCCGCCGCCGCAGTCGGGGTGCTGCTCTATTTCGTCCTGCTCAAGCGCGCCGAAAAAGGCGGGCACCTGACGCAGGTCCTGCTGACCGTCGGCGTTATCTACATGGGCACCGACCTGATCCGTATCGCCTATGGCGATCTGCCCAAGGGCGTCCCGCAGCCGGAGGCGCTGAACGGCGCGGTTGTGCTGTTTGGCATTCCATATCCAGCCTATCGCGTGTTCATCATCGGGCTCGGTCTTGCGGTCATGGTCGCACTTTATTTCGCGCTGGAACGGACCCGTCTCGGGGCGCTGGTGCGCGCCGGCGTCGACGACCGGGCGACGGCCGAAACCCTCGGCATCGACATCGGCAAGGTGTTCGCGCTGGTGTTCGGCATCGGCACTTATCTCGCCGGCGTTGCAGGCGTGGTGGCGGCTCCGGTGTTTGGCGTCTATCCGGGCATGGATGCGAGCATCATCATTCTCGTGCTGATCGTTGTCGTCGTGGGCGGCCTCGGCAGCCTCAGAGGCGTCATTGTCGGATCCCTGCTGATCGGATTTGCCGACACCTTCGGAAAAATTCTGCTGCCACAATTTGCAATGATGATGATCTATCTCGTCATGGCGCTTGTTCTCATCTTCCGGCCGAGCGGGCTCTTGCCGGCGCGGCGCTTTTCGGCACCGGGTTGATGATGGCAAGCCGCACTTTCATTCGCAGGTCAGTTGGCGTCGCACTCGTCATCGTGGCGCTGGTGGCGCAGGCTTTCGCGGGCTTCTTCGCGCAGGAGTTGATTGCCGAAGCGGCCATCCTGGCGATCTTCGCACTGAGCCTCGATCTGCTGGCGACCTGCGGGCTGATTTCCTTCGGCCATGCCGGCCTACTCGGTGTGGGCTGTTATGTGTTCGCCGGGCTGACGGTGCTCATGGGCGGCAGTGCCAACGTTGCTTTTCCGATTGCGATCGTGGCCGGAGCGGTGGTGGCCTTCATGGTCGGCCTGTTCGCGGTGCGCACGACCGGGGCGTTCTTCATCATGGTGACCTTGGCCGCGGCCGAGATGCTGTTTTCGTGGGGATACCGCAGCCCGATGTTTGGCGGCGCGAATGGCATGGGCGGCGTCCCGCGGCTCAACCTCACCGCGATCGGTATCGATCTGAACGATCCGGCCACATTTGCGCTGACGGTCATTGTCCTGTGCATCGTCATCTGGCTGCTGCTCGAACTGGTGGTGTCCTCACCCTTTGGCCGTACGCTCGCCGCCATCCGGCAGAATCCAAGCCGGGTGGCGGCGCTCGGCGGACGGGTGTTTTTCTACCGGCTGGCGGCCTTTACCGCATCCGGTGCGATCGCAGCGCTCGCCGGTGCGCTCAAGGTGCAGCATATCAACTTCATCTCGCCCGACCTGGTGAGTTGGTTCGTCTCCGGCGACGTGCTGATCGCGGTGGTGATCGGCGGCGTCGGGACGCTGGTCGGTGGCCCGCTCGGGGCAGCGCTTCTGATCCTCCTCAAGGAACTGCTGTCGTCGACATTCGGCCATTGGTATCTGTTTCTTGGCATCGTTTTCGCCTGCGTGGCGCTGCTGATGCCGAAAGGCATCGTCGGCAATCTGCTGGATTTTTACGAACGAAGGATCACGCGTGTCGCCGCTTCACGCCGTGAGCCGACGGGCGATGCCGCATGATCGCCCTCGAGACGCGCTCCCTCTATAAGTCGTTCGGTTCGCTTGCCGCCACGCGGGACGTGAGCCTCGCCTTCGAAGCCGGGGCACGCTACGCCATCATCGGCCCGAACGGCGCCGGCAAAACGACCTATTTCAATCTTCTTGCCGGAAATCTGCGGCCCGATTCGGGCACGGTCCTATTTGCCGGCCGCGACGTGACTGGCCTCGACGTCACCAGCCGCGCCAAGATCGGCATCGCGCGTTCGTTTCAGCGCAACAATTTGTTTTCGGATTTTACGGTCCGCGACAATCTCATGCTTGCCTGCGCGCTCCGTGCCGGTACCACACGGGTGTTCTGGCGGCCGATGCGGCAGACAACGTCGGCGCACGCGGAAGCCGACGAGGTGGCGGCCCAGGTCGGTCTCACCGACGTTCTCGGCACCACGGTTCGCCAGCTCAGCTACGGCAGCCAGCGCCAACTCGAAGTCGCGCTGGCGCTGGCGTGCAAGCCGCAGGTGTTGCTGCTCGATGAGCCGACGTCGGGCATGAGCCCGGAAGAGACGGCGCGCATGCACGACCTCATCAACGCGATACCGCGGTCTCTCACCGTCATCGTCATCGAGCATGATATGGACATCGTGCTCGATATCGCCGACCGGATCATCGTTCTCGATTACGGCCGCGTGCTGGAGCAAGGAACACCGACCGAGATTCGCGCTTCCAAGGTTGTGCGCCAGCGCTATCTCGGCGAACCCGCCGCCGGCGTCAGCGGAGGGCCGCGGCCGTGAGCGACGCCCTGCTGCAAGTCGAAGACATGCACACCTATCTGGGCGCGTCTTACGTCATTCAGGGCGTATCGCTCGAAGTCCCGGCCGGCAAAGTGGTCGCCGTGCTCGGACGAAACGGCGCCGGCAAAACGACGACGCTGCGCTCGATCATGCGCATGGTTCACCCGCGCCGGGGCCGCGTGACATTCGATGGCCGCGACATCAGCAGGCTTGCGACCTTCGAAGTGGCCCGGTCGCGAATTGCGTTCGTGCAGGAGACGCGGGCGATCTTTCCATCGCTTTCGGTCGAGGAAAATCTTGCGGTCGCCGCCCGCCCCACGCCGGACGGAGGCGGTTGGACGGTGCAGCGCATATTCGACGAGTTTCCGAATCTGGCCGAGCGCCGCCGCAATGGCGGCATGCAATTGTCGGGTGGCGAGCAGCAGATGTTGGCTATCGGACGGGCGCTGGTATCGAATCCGCGCCTGATC
>CAMAWF010000113.1 GCA_945861895.1 Rhizobium sp. Q54 | reverse complement strand
TGTCTGCATTTGCCTAAAATTTGAAATATCGCGCCGCGGCCGCCGCCCCAACGGGATTTTCCGCCGCGGCTGGCGGCGGGCGTGGCCGTTGCCGCCGGACAAGTCCCGGCCAGGCTGCGGGGATAGGCCCATGCCAGGCGCAATTTCGGCAACCGAACGTTCACCATGACCGGGAAATACCGCCGCCAAGGCGCGCCGAACCCCGTTCATGGCCATCGGAAATGCCCGCCTTAGCGTTCGCTTAAGCGGCCTTTGGCTAGGATTACCGCCACAAATCAAGGGGAGCGCGTCCGGCGGGGGCTGGGCGCGGACAGGGACCGGTGAGTTTCCTCACGTCAGTGCGGAACTATATCGATGCGTTAGTGCATCCTTCGGCGCAGCAGGATGCGCTGACGGCTGCGCGTCATCGCGTCTTCATCGCGCCGCGGCTGCTCGGCAGCTTCGCGGCACTTGCGACTTTCCCGGTCTATCTCGCGCTGCGCGGGGTGCCGAGCGTGCTCGAAGTGGTCGTGTTCGCCTGGCTGGTGGCGCCGATCATGGTCGCGTATTTCCTCTCGCGCACCGGTTTTTATGAAAGCGCCCATGTGCTCTCCTCGCTGGCGCTGACCGGCTTGGTCGCCGTGGTCGCCTGGCGCACCGGCGGTATCGGGTCTTTTGCCGCGATCTGGCTGGTGGTGGTGCCGCTGGAGGCCGCCTTGTCGGCATCGCGCCGGGTGGTGGCGCTGGCATCGACATTTGCGCTTGCCGCTGCCGGCTTGCTGATGGTGCTCAGTGCGGTGAACTTGTTGCCGCCGGTGGCGACGTCACAACATGAATATGGCGCGCTCGCAGCGCTCGGAATCATTTCCGCCGCCCTCTACGCGACCGGCTTGGCGCTCGGCGCGGAATCGCTGGCGCGGACAAGCTTCTGGCTGCTGTACGCGGAAGAGGATCGCTACCGGCTGCTGGCCCGCAATATGACCGACGTCATCACCCGGCACGGCCATCACGGCGCGGTATTGTTCGTTTCCCCGGCCGCCGAGCAATTGTTCGGCGCCAGTGTTCGCGACTTGCTCGGTCATGGTCTGTTCGATCGGGTGCATGTCGTAGACCGGCCGGCCTATCTGACCGCGATCGCGAATGCCGCAGCCGCAGGCGAAGCGCAATCGGTTGAATTCCGCATCCGCCGCGATGGCGCCGTGCCGGTGGGCGCGCAGGCCGCCCATTTTGTCTGGGTCGAAATGCGCTGCCGCCCGCTTGATCAGGCGGTCGCCGACGGCGGGCCCGCCAAGCAACGCGAAGTGGTGGCGGTGCTGCGCGACGTGAGCGAGCGCAAGGCGCAGGAGCATGCACTGGAAGAGGCGCGCGCGGAATCCGAGCGCGCCAATGCCGGCAAGAGCCGCTTCCTCGCCACCATGAGCCATGAGCTGCGCACGCCGCTCAACGCCATCATCGGCTTTTCCGACATGCTCACCAACGAGCAGCCGCTGATGCTCGATGCCGCGCGGCGGCAGGAATACGCCAAGCTCATCAACGATTCCGGGTCGCATCTGCTCTCGGTCGTCAACGGCATTCTTGAAATGTCGAAGCTGGAAGCCGGAAGTTTTGAGATCACGCCGGAGCCGTTCGCGCCGACGGCGGTCATCGCCAATTGCTGCGACCTGCTCGCGCTCAAGGCGCGCGAGGCCGGTATCGATCTCAAGCTGCGGCTAGCGGGCGAACTCCCCGAGATCGTCGGCGACAAGCGCGCGCTCAATCAGATCCTGCTCAATCTGTTGTCCAACGCCATCAAGTTCTCCGATCGCGGCGGCTGGGTGAGTGTGAGTGCCGCGCACGAGGGCGCTTACCTCGTGGTCGCGGTCGAAGATGCCGGTGTCGGTATCGGCGAGGAGGACTTGCCGCGGCTGGGCGAAGCCTTCTTCCAGGCGCGCGCGTCCTACGACCGGCGGCATGACGGCACCGGTCTCGGGCTCTCCATCGTCAAGGGCCTGGTCACGCTGCACGGCGGCGACATGCAAATCCGCAGCCGGCTCGGGGAGGGCACGCGGGTTGTGGTTCGTCTGCCGGTCGATTGCGAAGGTGCGCGGCCGGCTGCCCAACCGGTGAAAATCGGCCGCAAGGACGCAGCCGACGGCACCAGCGCAACGGCTGAAATGCAGGTGAAGAAACAGGTGAAGAAAAGTGCGTAGTCGTGGCTACAGAAGCGAGCGGCTTGAACTCGATCGCGCCGGACCGGCGGCGCCGATGTTCGGGCTGATGGACCGCCATCGGCGGGAGACGGTGGCGATTTTCATCGGCGCGGTTGCGGCCATAACGATTGTCGTCAACGCGCTGTTCCTGCAACCGGGGCAGCATCCCGCTCCGATCTGGGCGCACAAGATGAATCTGGTATCGTCCGCCGCATCCACGGCGGCGCTGCCGCGTCCGCGTCCGGTTGAGACGCGCTCGACGCCTCATGCGGCGGCGATGTCGATCCCGCCGGCTTTGCTGGCGCCACCGGCTGCGCGCTCGCGGGCCGAGATTGTCTCGGACATCCAGCGCGAGCTTGCGCGCCGTGGCTATTACGACGGCACGGTGGACGGCGTCTGGGGCGGCAAGACCGACACGGCGATGCGCGATTTCGCTCAGGCTGCCGGGCTCAAGGCTCCCGTCGAAGCGAACGAGGAAATGCTGCGCGCGATCGTCAAATCGAACGTCAAGGCGACCGTCGGCCGCGGATCGGCTTCCGAGCCCTCGCGCAACGATCCGATTGCCGAAGCGGTCGCGCCCTCCAAGCGCGTCGTCGCAGTCCAGCGTGCGCTTGCCGATTTCGGCTATGGCCAGATCAGGCCGACCGGCTTATTCGGGCCTGAGACCCAATCCGCGATCGAAAGTTTTGAGCGTGACCGCAAATTGCCGGTGACCGGCCAGATTTCCGATCGCACGACACGCGAACTCGCCGCCATGACCGGACGCCCGCTGGAATAAGCGCGGTTGTTATGCCCGCTCGGAGGCGGGGCATCCAGTAATCCCTGCGTTTGTGATAGATGCGGTCTCGCCGCCATGGGTCGGCGGTACGGAATCGCCGTTTTCGCAGGCGAGGATCGCAGGGGAACGATGCGGCTGAAATCCGGCATATGGGTAGCGGCCTATATTCGACGTTGCCAGGTTGAAGGGGTGCCCGCCGTCGTGCGCCGGCGCGGCGCCGAAGAAGCCGGCGCCATCTTTATCAAAGTGAGCCGGCTCGACGGCACCGCGGTTCTTTACAGCCCCGCCTCGAAATCCACCTTCGACGAAGCGCGGCCCTCGGATCGTGCTTTTACGCCAAGCGTTGGGGCCAAGCGGCCCGCGCCCGAGGCGGAGGTCGAGGCGAAGCTGACGCGCGAAATCCGCTTCGATCCCGATGTGTGGATTATCGAAATGGAGGACCGCCAAGGGCGGCATTTCCTCCAACATATCGTGGCGTGATTTACCGAACGGTTCGGCGAAGCAACGGCCCTAGCGTACGCCGATCTTGAACGGAGGCGGCAGCTCCTCGAAGGCGTGGTCGCCAAGATGGTATTGCGCCGGCGTTGCGCTGCGGCGCGCGCGGGTGCGCTCGTCGTCCCAATACAGCGGCTGATGCGCGCCGCGGTTTCTCGGTTCGGCCTGCCGCCAGATTGCGACCATGCTTGCGGCTGCCGCGGGCGTGATTTGGTCGTAGAGCAAAGCGAGGTCGTAAACCCGCTGCACCGATTGTCCGACGGCGGGATTGAGGAACAGAAGAATTCGCTGCAATACGGCGCCCGGCATGGCGAGCGCCTTGGCCACGATCACGATCGGCTCGCCCGATTGGTCCTCCACGATCCGGCCGGCCTGCCGGCGGCTGAGGCCGAGGCAGTTTTCGAGTTCGCGCGCGAATGCGCCGGCATTGTGCTGGAGTGCGGCGTTTTCCAATCGCCGTATAGCATCGGTCGTGTTTGCGACTGGGTCAGGCCGAGCCGGGCGCGCGGCAAAGTCGAGATTGGTCAGGATCAGCCGGCGCTCATCGGCGCTCGCCGCGAAGAACAGATCGCAAAGTTCGGCTGCGGCAGCGCCGCCCTGAGCCGCGACGGAAAGTGGCGCCGAAACCGTTGCGGGCTCCGGGTCGGCCGGCATGCCGGCCATCTCCGTGTGGTGCCTGATCTGGCGGACGAGCGCGAGCGGAGCATATGGATAGGCTGCAAGCGTTGCCGCCACCGCAGTCCGTGTCGACGCGTCGACGGTGTCGATCAAGCGCTGAGCCAGCTCGATATATTGGATTTCTTCTTCGACCGTATGGGTCGGCTTTTGCACATACAGGTCGGTAAGCACGCGCAACAGCGTCGGCCGGATATCGACGCCGTTTCGGCACGCCAGATCGACAAGACCTTCGAGTTTTGGATACGCGGGGGACTTCGCCATGCTCACAACGCCGACAGGGATACAACGGATGGAGCCACGATAGCTTCGCCGCGTTAGCGAACCGTTAACCTTGCACGCCCCTTAATGACGCCAAGGCGCCGCTCCGGCAGGTCGGACGAGAGCACCTGCGCCCGGACGGAAGAGGGGACTGCTATGGGCGAAGTCATTCAATTTCCCGATGAGGCGGGCTATACCCGCGTCGGCAAATATGTCGATGCGAGTACCGAACCCGCGACCGTCATCATCCTTCCGGTGATTCGCATCGAGCGCCGTCCCGATGAGCCGTCGAGCCTCGAACCGGATACCGGCAATGGTTCCGGCAGGCGCCGTCGCCGCCGCGTATCGCGTTGAGCTTTTCGCGCAACGACCGTCAATGATCCCGCATCCGCAATGCCAGGCGCGCGCCCCGCACGGGCGCTGGCGCGGCATGGCGGTCGCCGCGCTGTTGCTGCTCGCCGGTTGCGCCAACGGCGATTTCGGCGAGGTCAAGCCGTCGCTGGTGCGCGCCGATATCCATGACTGGATCGGCCTCGATGCAATCGCCGGCCGGCCGACGTGGCCTTCGCATTTCGAACTGACGGATGACGAGCGGCAATTGCGGGATCTGGCTTATCCGCTGATCGAGCCGGCCTACGACCGCAAGCGATGGTACAGCATGGCCGGCGAATACGGCGTGATCGGAGCCTCGCACCGAACCGTGTTCGACCGCACTGCTTACGCCACGCAGCTGCTGTCGCCGCGTTATAGTTCGCCGAGCGCGCGCTACGCCCAATTGATCGACGACATCCGCAACGATATCACGCGCATTGACCCGTTCTTCGCCAATGCTAGGGGCGTGCTCGACACTGACGGGAAGCGCCGGCAGGCGCTCGCCTTCGTTCAGCCGAGCCATTTGGAACGCAAGAACGCCAATCGCCGTATCCAGGAAAATGCGCTGATCGTCGCTTGGGTGCACTCGTCGCTCAACCGGCGTGTGGCGTCCTACCGATTTGCGCTCGAACGCCTCGTTGTCATCACGCCGTCGGCGATGGCGGTGGACGCCGAGCGTGGGCTTAACGAGTTGCAGGCGCGGATCGCCGAGCATCGTCGCGTCGTACCTGGCCGCGGCGTGCGAACGGCGTCGGCGCGTTAACCCGGCGAAAATTCCAGGGTCAGCTCGGATTTTGCCGTTTGCATTGCGCGGTGGCGAGCGCGGTGCGCGCCATCGGCATCAAACCGGGTTCCGGCGCCAATGCGCGGACCGCTATCAGACCGGTGGCGGTCGGCGATTCCACGATCAGCCGGTCGGCCGCGGTCACATCCTCTTCCTCCGGCAATAGGCTTCGCTGTTCCGGTGTCATGAGTTCGAGTTCGATGAGACGGCGGCCGGCCGCGCGGTCGTTGATGGCGTAATAGGCCACCCCATAACGGGTATAAAACGTCACGGACGTATAAGCCTGGCTCACCGGCACGGTGAGCTTGATTGCGCCTTCGGATAGATCGTAGCGGCATACGACGGCTGCGAAGGCGGGGTCCATGAACGACGTCAACGATTTGTCCGGCTCGGGCGCTGGTATCGGAGCAATCGCGTTGACCGGTGCGGTCGGCGATATGCGCGAATAGGCGTCCTGCGTGGCGGTGCGCGGGACGAGCATGATGGTGGCTAGATGCACGATGCCGCCGAGTAGCGCGCCGCCGAGCAGCAGCATCATCCAGCGGATCATGGGCACGCCCTCGTCGTTATCGCGGGCATTGGCGCTTCGCGGCCTGCGCGCGTCGACACGCCAACGGCCGTGTCATAGAGGCGCAGCACCAGCAAATAGCGTTCCAAGCCACCGGTCGGCAGCCAATTTCCCGCAGTCGCGCGCGGTGCGACGGCGATTTCGAAACTGCCGTCCGTGCGGCGGATGATTTCCTGGCTGGTGAAGCCATAACGATTGACCGTGTTGGCGACCAGTTGGCCATCGACGTTATAGAGTGTGAGGGTCCAGAAGCGTGCCGGCGGCGTGACACCGCTCAGGACGACCTCGCAGCGGCCATCCAGGAAGCGGCCGGCATCGTCATGCTGGGCGGAAAAACCCACCCCGTCGCCGAGGCCGATGGGCAATTGCCCGGTTCGCGCGATGGTCGCGCGCGCATAGGGGTCGGCAGCTGCGGTGCCGGTCTTCGGCCATGCCGTCCACGCACCGAGCTTGAGTGCGCCGAAGGCCGCGCCGCGCGTGATTGCAATATAGGTGGCGCCGAGCCCGATCAGGGTGGCGATGGCAAAGGCAAATAGCGATCCGACAAGCAGTCGCACGTTCGATCCGATCGAATATCAGTTTCGGTGAAAACCAGTATACGCCGAAGACGCCGAGATCAGTTTCCGCTTATCGCTTCGCCGGGCTTTTTTGTAACGGCGGAAGCGACGGTTTCCGGCCGCTGCAGGCTGACGCCGCGTTGCGTCTGGCCGGTCGAAACCGATGGGCTCGGAGCAGGCAGCGCGCGGGTGGCGTCATCCTGCAACCGTTCGACGCTCAGGAGCGCGTCGGCGCCGCGCTGGGTCAATGTGGCCGGCCGCGGCGGCGGCGCTTCGCCTTGCTGTTTCTTCGATACTTCCGCTACCACCGGCCGCTCGCGGCGCGGCAATTGCGGCGCGCCGGCAAGCGGTTTTATCTCGATGCCCTGGTGGGCATAGGTCATGATCCTGTGCCAGGTCATCGCCGGCAGCGATCCGCCGGTCATCCGGTTCATCGGGGCATAGTCGTCGTTGCCGAACCAGACGCCGGCAACGTAATTGCCGGTGTAGCCCACGAACCAGGCGTCGCGATAGCCGTTGGTGGTGCCGGTCTTGCCGGCGACCTGGATGCCGTCGAGGCGGGCGCGGCGGCCGGTGCCGTTTTCGACCGCGTTGCTCAGCATCATATTCATGTCGCGGGCGACCTGCACGGGTAAAACCTGCTTCGGCTTGGGGCCGTCGCGGTCGAAGCGCCAGATCGTCTCGCCGGCGCCGGTGCGCACTTCGAGAATGGCGTGCGCGGGGATAGCCCTGCCTTCTTTCGGGAAGGTGACGAAGGCGCCGACGTGATCGAGGATGGTCACTTCGGCGGCACCGATCGGCAGCGAGGAGGAATCCGGCAGCGGCGTGCGCACACCCATGTTGCGCGCGGTCTGGATGATTTTGGCGCGCCCCGCCTTGGCGTTGCCGTCGCCGAGCGCGACCGACAGGCGCACGGGAATCGTGTTGATCGAATGCGTGATCGCCGTGAGCAGCGTGACCGAGCCCGAATAGGAGCGGCCATAATTCTGCGGACACCAGCTGCCCAGACAAATCGGCGCGTCGACCACCACCGAACTCGGCTTGAAGCCGTTGGCGAGCGCGACGGCATAGACATATGGCTTAAAGGAAGAGCCTGGCTGGCGCAGCGCGTCGGTCGCGCGGTTGAACTGGCTGGCGCCGTAGTCGCGGCCGCCGACCATCGCGCGCACCGCGCCGTCGATGTCGGCGACGACGGTGCCGCCCTGGCGCACTTTATAGTCCTGCCCGTATTGCCGCAGCGAATTCTCGATCGCCGATTCCGCTTCCTTCTGCAGGCCGGTATCGAGCGCGGTGCGCACGATAAACACGCGCTCGCTCATCGATTTCGGAAACGTATCGACCAGCTTCTTCATTTCGTCGAACGCCCAGTCGAGATAATAATTCGGCGCGCGTTCGTCGCGGCGGTCGACGGCAATCGCGGGATTTCGCCGCGCGCCGAACACCTGGCCTTCGGTCATGAATCCGGCTTCGATCAGATTATCGAGCACGACGTTGGCGCGCGCGCGCGCGGCCGGCAGGTTGACGTGCGGGGCAAAGCGGCTCGGCGCCTTGAACAGGCCGGCGAGCATGGCGGCCTCGGCAAGCGTGACGTCGCGCGCCGACTTGTTGAAATAATACTGCGCGGCCGCGTCGACCCCGAAGGCGCCGCCGCCGAGATAGGCGCGGTCGAGATATAGTTTAAGAATTTCGTTTTTGGTCAGCCGCACTTCCAGCCAAAATGCAAGGAAGGCTTCCTTCACCTTGCGCTCGATGGTGCGCTCGTTCGAGAGGAACAGATTCTTGGCGAGCTGCTGCGTGATCGAGGAGCCGCCCTGCACCACGCTGCCGGCGCGCGCGTTGCTCAACACCGCGCGCAGCGTGCCGGCCGGATCGATGCCGAAATGCTCGTAGAAGCGCCGGTCTTCGGTGGCGAGCGTCGCCTTGATCAGCTGGTCGGGGAACTGCACGAGCGGGATCCAATCGTTGTGCTTGATGCCCCGCGCGCCGACCTCGTTGCCGAAGCGGTCGAGGAAGACGACGGCGAGTTCGGACCGCTTCAGCCAGTCCTCGTCCGAGGTCTCGCGAAACGCCGGAACCGCGAGCGCCAGCATCAGCAGCAACCCGCCGGTGCCGAGCGTTGCGCCCTCGGAGACGAATTCGTTGAGCCAGCGCTTCCAGCCCGCCACGTGGAAACGGTCCATGAAGCTGCAAAAGCGCTCGTAGAGTTCGCGCGCCCAGGAGCCCGAGCGGAACAGGCTGGAATCGACCCGCGCGTCGAAGTCGAGGAAGAAGCGCTTGAAGTCCGGCTTCCAGTCTTCGGGGAACAGATCGCGCAAGGGGTGCCCGCTGCTTGGGGCCGCCGCCGCCGGGCCAGGGGGCCGGTCGCGGGGGCCGATATGATGTCGCTGTGACGCTTTTTAGCCGATCCGGGTGCGCCGGACCATGCCGCTTTCGATCACAAGGTGAACGAAAATAGGGGGTAAATGAGGCGGGTTCGAAAGCCAATGTCTCCCGACGGGGGCTTATCCTTTGACATTAAGACTGAATCTTCTTGGAAGCTATTGGGAGCTAAGCGGGAAACTGGGTGATGACGGTGTGAGATAGGCGGCGTATCGAGGCGGGTGTCGA
>CAMAWF010000112.1 GCA_945861895.1 Rhizobium sp. Q54 | reverse complement strand
GTTTGATTTCAACGCGCGCACCGACAAATCGGTTAGGTGCATTCGCGGCATCGAAAAAGTCTCCGGAAAGTCTCCAACATCGTCCGTGCTGGTGCGGTGAACTACGCACAAACATACGAACCAAACGCCGATGGATAAAGGCGCGGCGCCGTTTTGACGGTCGCCATGATGCGCTATGAAACATCAACAAAAATATATTTAGGGGAAGAAAGCACCTATGCCGGGATCCTGCGTCTGGTTGCCGCGGCGCAAGCCTCCAAGGCGCCGATGTCGCGGCTGGCAGATCGTTACGCGATGGTGTTCCTGGCAGCCACGCTTGCGCTCGCTGGAGCCGCCTGGCTCTGGAGTGGAGATGCCATACGCGCCGTTGCCGTGCTCGTTGTCGCAACGCCATGCCCGCTTATTCTTGCGGTGCCGGTCGCGCTGGTGTCGGGTCTCTCGCGCGCTGCCAAGCACGGCATCTTGATTAAGGGTGGCGCGGCGCTCGAAACGCTTGCGCGGGTCCGCTCGCTGGTGATCGACAAGACCGGGACCTTGACGCATGGCCGGGCAAAAATCGTGTCGATGAACGTGATTTCGGATCTGCCGCGCGATGAAGTGCTGAGATTCGCAGCCTCGCTCGATCAAGCTTCGAAGCACATCATCGCGCAGGCTATTGTGGACGAGGCGCGAAATAAGGGTCTCGAGCTTGTCACGCCCAGCGACGTTGTCGAAACGCCGGGCGAAGGGATCGAAGGCTACGTTGAGGGCCGGCGGGTGATTATCGGAGGGCTTCGTTTTGTCGCTCAAAATGTAAACGCTTCACCGATCCGGCCGGACCGGGCCCCTGGAGCCGTCGCTGTGGCAGTTGCGATCGACGGAAAGCTTGCGGGCGTGCTGACCCTTGCGGACGAGTTGCGCGCAGGCACGGAAAGGCTGCTGCACGATCTCAGGGCGCTTGGGATCGGCCGGATTGTTCTTGCGACCGGCGACCGGCGCGATGTCGCCGAGGGGGTGGCCGCGGGTTTGTCCTTCGATGCCGTCCGGTGGGAGCTGTCGCCGGACCAGAAAACATTGGTGGTCTTGTCCGAGCGGAAGAACGGCCCGGTCATGATGATCGGCGATGGCGTCAACGACGCGCCGGCGCTCGCTGCCGCCGATCTGGGCATGGCGATGGGTGCAAGGGGCTCCGCTGCATCGGCCGAAGCGGCGGATGTCGTTCTGCTGGTCGATCAGCTCGACCGCGTGTTGCCGGCCGTTCGGATCGCGCGGCGCTCGCGTTTCATCGCGCTGGAAAGCGTCTATGCCGGAATCGGCCTTTCTATCCTGGGGATGATCGCGGCGGCGTTGGGCTTCATCACGCCGGTGCAGGGAGCGCTCTTGCAAGAGGTAATTGACGTCGCGGTTATTCTGAACGCGTTGCGATCTCTCTACGGCGAAATCAAAATTTGAACGGCCGGGGACCGATGAGGTTGGCGAAGCGCGCGATAGTGCGGTCAGGCGGGTGAGCCTATCGCCGCATTGATCGATATCAATGGCAAATACTTCAGAGACGATAGGTTCCATCAACGTTTCTGTACCCACCGATCGAGGATATGCCATGTCATTGCCTCACGAGCTTAAGCGCATCCGGCTCAATCTTGCTCGTTCGAAGGAATTTCCGTCGGGTTCCACGCGGAACGGTTACGAATTCGTCGCGCCGCTCGATGCCCAGGGGCACATCGATGCGCACCTTTGGCAGAAATACCGGGAACATTGCGGCGTGCGCCGGTTCTGGGAAGGCAAGGAAGATGAGATCGGCCGGCTTGTTCACAAGCCCGGCGGCAGCGAACAGGCCCGTTGGGTATTCGACTACGATGCAGCGCGCGCGGATGACGATGAGGCCGGCTATCGCTTCGGCGCGCACAAATTCGCGCCGGGTGAATATGTGTCGATCGGCGATGATGATGATGATGATGATGATGGCGAGATGCACACCTTTCAGGTCGTCTCGGTCCAGCTGGCGGCATGAGAACGGCGAGGAATTGAACAGGCATTGAATCGGGGGCGCTGCTGCCGGCATTCAACATATCGCGGCACGGTTCGCGCTGCCGATATCGACGTGCAAACGCGCGACTCTCCTGCTGCCTCGCGCATTTGCTCGAACGTTCAGTGTGACATGAGGGTGGGAACGGTCATAGTGGCCAAAATGCTTTCAGTGGCGCCTCCGAGGATGAACTCGCGCAGCCGCGAGTGGCCATAGCCGCCCATCACGATGAGGTCGGTCGAGGAATCCGCGGCTTGCGACAGAATTGTGTTTGGCACATCGACATCGACGGCCAACACGCGCTTGAGATCGACCTTCAGATTATGACGCGCAAGATGGTGCGCTATGTCGGCGCCAGGAACATGTTCGTATTTTCCATGCTCGCTGGCGACGATCAGAACCTCGATCATTTTGGCGCGTTTGAGGAACGGCATCGCGTCGGCGATGGCGCGGGCCGCGTTGCGGCTGCCGTCCCAGCACACCATGACTCGATCGAGGCAAAGCCCGGCTTTCTGGATGTAAGGGACCACAAGAATTGGACGGCCGGATTCGAACAACGCCGTTTCGATCATCAATCCGGCCGGACCCGGCCTGTCCGGTTCGGCCTGTGGAACGACCGAAAGGTCGAAGCAACGCCCCAAAAGTCCAAACTTTTGCGACGCTCCCACTAGTGTTTCTTGAAACATGTGCGACTCGGCGGAGATGCCTGTGCGCCGGGCGGCTTCCTCGAAATTAGCGATAGCCGCCGTTGTCTGCTTTCTGCTTTCGGCCAGCTGGCTTTCGACAATGCTGGCGGTCACGCTGTCGAATAAGGTGCCCGGCAGCACGGGTTCGTAGACAAATGCGAATCCGGCAAGATGCGCCTGGAACGTTTCGGCGACCGAGATGGCAAAATCCGTTGCCGCTGTGCGGGCGGGACCGACCGCAAGATTGACGATAATGTCCTTTATCATGATGACCTCGTCGGCATGCTGACTGCCTGCATTTTTCTCAGCATTGAAGAAAGTCATACTTAGCCGCATTGGAAAACAATGCGATTGACGTGAATCAATGATCGGAGAATTTGCAATCTGCATCGCCGTAGTCGCGTTAAGCGAAAGAGACCGAGGCGCTCACCGTCTCTATATGCCGCTTTGCTTCTCCAGCGTGTGGCGGATGATATCGATCAAGGCATTTCCCAGAAGGGGTTTCTCGACGACGGAAATCCCGGTGCTTGCTGCGCGCTCGTGCATTGATCAATCTCAACAGGCAAGGGGATATGAAGGTTCTCGTTCGCTCAGGGTCTACGCGCAGGAGCCGGCTTGGGCGAACTTTCGACAATGCCCGCAATCATCGCCATCCGCACCAGGTCGGAAAGGCTGTTCGCACCCATTTTGGTCATCAGGTTTGCGCGATAAATCTCAACCGTGCGCGGGCTGATGCTGAGATCGAATGCGATGGCCTTATTGGGCTTGCCGACGACAAGCCCTTCAAGCACTTGGCGCTCGCGGTTCGAAAGGGCGGCGAGCTTATCGTGGATATCGGCAAGCTGGGTCTTGCGCTCGCTTTGATTTGCCTCATGATCGAGCGCCGCGCGGATGGAAGCCAGCAGCGCTTCATCGTTGAATGGCTTTTCGAAAAAATCGACGGCGCCTATCTTCATTGCTTCAACCGCGAGCGCAATGTCGCCGTGGCCGGTGATGACGATGACCGGGATGCCAATTTCAAGCTCGTTCACCCGTCGCAATAGATCGATACCGCTGATCTCCGGCATCCGGACGTCGGTCACGATGCAGCCGCCTTTGAGTTGCGGCAGCAATTCAAGAAAAGCCGCCGCGGATTCGAAGGCGCGCACTTGCACGCCTGCGCTGCGCAGCAAGAATTCAAGCGATTGCCGAGCGGCTTCGTCGTCGTCGATCACATACACCATGGCGGCATCAGACGGCATCGCCGATGTCCTCTTTGTTCACCGCCGGAAGCGTGAAACGGAAAATCGTACCCCCGCCCGGATTGGGTTCGGCACGAATCTGGCCGCCATGCGCATCGATAATGGTGCGTGAGATCGACAGGCCGACGCCCATGCCGTGCTGCTTGGTGGTGACGAACGGCTGGAACAGCTGCGTATCCATTTCCGCAGGGATACCCGTGCCGGTGTCCGCCACCGCGATCGCCACCATGTCGTTTTCGGCCGGTACCGCCGACATCAGCAGTTCGCGTTTCTTGGAGTTCTCCATCGCCTCGATTGCGTTGCGCATCAAATTGATAAGCACCTGCTGGATCTGAACGCGATCTGCGAGTACGCGATCGACGGCCGGATCGAACCGGTAGTTGACTCGAATGCCGCGATCCTTAATCCCGACCAGCGCAAGCGCGCTTGCCTCTTCGATCAGCTTGCTGATGCTTTCGACCCGCCGCTCGCTCTCGCCGCGCGCGACGAAGTCGCGTAGCCGCCGGATGATGTCTCCCGCCCGCACAGCCTGTTCGGCGGCCTTGTCCATGGCGTCGCGCACCAGGCTTGAGTCTTCACCGGTGCTCTTTTCGAGCAGCCGGCGCGAACCCTTGAGGTAATTGGCAATGGCCGACAATGGCTGATTGAGTTCGTGGGCAAGCGTGGAAGCCATCTCGCCCATTGCTGTGAGGCGCGAGATATGGACGAGCTCGGATTGCAGTTCCTGCAACCGCGTTTCGGTCTTTTGCCGTTCGGTCAAATCGCGAATGAAGCCCGTAAAGAAGCGCCGGTTGCTCGATTTCATCTCGCCGACCGAGAGTTCCATCGGAAACGTCGAGCCGTCCTTTCGCTCGCCCACCACCACGCGTCCGATGCCGATGATCCGGCGCTCGCCGGTTTGCAGGTAGCGCTCAAGATAACCATCATGATTTTCGCGATAGGGAGACGGCATCAATATCTTGACGTTCTTTCCGATCATGTCGGCGGGAGCATAGCCAAATTGTCGTTCTGCCGCGGTGCTGAAGGATTGCATAATGCCGTGTTCGTCGATGACGACCATCGCGTCGGGAACGGTATCGAGAATCGATTTGAAATGAGCTTCACCCGCAAGGGCATCCTGCGTGCTTGCGGCCGCGCGCAGCCGGTTGCGTTGCAGCTGGTCGCCACCCCAGGCCATCCCAATGCCGATCGCTCCGAAGACCGCGGCATTGATTACCTCGGAAGGTGAGATACCTCCCACGATGAGAAAAACGCCGAGCGATAGACTGAGCGCGGTCGCCAACAAGCCCGGACCGAAGCCGCCGATGCCGGCCGCGATCAGCACTGCCGGCATGAAAAAAAGATATGGCGATTGTTCGTGCAGGACTGGCGTCAGCAAAGAACGCGCGATGAAGGCAAGAGCAACCGCGGCTGGCGCGATGGCGTAATGCATCAATACCGCTAAGCTCGCGAACGAGGCCGGCGGTACAGACGTTTTGTCCTTATCGGCCGCCAGATTGACCATTCAGAATTGCCTAAAACACTAGATAGATCAGATATATATGAAACCGTCGCGGGATGCGACTTATTCGCGCGCGGGCCTACGGGAAATCCCGTAGGGGGGTTATCTGAATTTTCTCCACGAGGCTTCGCCGGTACGCCTGAGACCATCTTACAGATGGAGGACAGGCCATGCTGACCGCCGCGATCCAAAGCGCTTCCACCCGATCTGCGAAAGGGCAAGGTGCCCGCACAGTCCCCGCGATGCGCACCGGCGCACTCGCCAGCTCCATCGAGATGATGGGCGCGCCGATGCCGTTTGCCCGTAACGTCGAGATCTATGGCGAAAACGAGCCGGCCGATTACCTATATAAGGTTATCAGCGGCACCGTGCGTACCTACAAAGTGCTCAACGATGGCCGCCGTCAGATCGGCTCGTTTTACCTGCCGGGCGACATTTTTGGCCTCGAAGCCGGCGACGAGCACGCTTATTCCGCTGAAGCCATCACCGAGGCCAAGGTTCTCGTCATCAAGCGCAGTGCCGTTGTCGGGCTCGCCGCCCGCGACAATAACGTCGCACGCCAGCTCTGGAGCTTGACCGCGAGCGAATTGCATCGCGTGCAAGAGCACATCCTGCTCCTCATCAAGACCGCGCAAGAGCGCGTGGCCGGCTTTCTTCTTGAAATGGCCGCGCGCGCCCCGAGCGGCAACGAGATCGATCTGCCGATGTCGCGTCAGGACATTGCCGATTATCTCGGGCTCACCATCGAAACCGTCTCGCGCACATTCACCCAGCTTGAGAATGCAGCCACGATTTCCGTGCCGACATCCCGCCGGATCGTGCTGCGCAACCGTGCGGCCCTTAATCGTCTGAACGCATAACGCCGAACGTCGTCCCCCTGGCTTGGTTCGGCTCTACTGCCCCCGGTGTCTCCATCGGGGGCATTTTTTTGCCGGCCATCGCCGGCGCGGCCTTTGACCTGCCTCAAAGCCAAGGATGCGGCGCGCAGCTATAGGAAATCGTCAGTCATGGAGGGTGTCATGAAGGCCAAGGATGTGATGACCCGGAGCATCGTGTCGATCGATCAAGATGCGACGATTCTGCAGGCAGCGCGGCTGATGTTGCAGCGCCGGATCAGCGGGCTTCCGGTTGTCAACGCCAGCGGCGATCTCGTGGGTATCGTCACGGAAGGCGATTTTTTGCGCCGGATGGAAATTGGAACCGAGCGCAGCCGGCCACGCTGGCTTGAACTTCTGTTCGGCCCCGGAAAGCTCGCCAGCGAATATATGCATTCGCACGGCCGCAGGGTTGAGGAAGTGATGGCGATCGATCTGCATACCATTGGCGAGGAAACGCCGTTGAACGAGATCGTGGGGCTGATGGAGCGGCACCGCGTCAAGCGGCTTCCCGTGCTGCGCGGGAAAAAGCTTGTCGGCATCGTGACACGCGCCAATCTGATGCACGCCTTGTCCAGCCTCGCCCGCGTGGCGCCCGTTCCGGCAAAAGACGATGCCGCGATCCGCGAGCGCCTGCTCGCGGAGTTGAATAGCGAGCAATGGGCGCCCGTCGCGCTGATCGATGTCTTGGTCCAAAACGGTGTGGTCGAGTTGTGGGGGACCATCCTCGACGGCCGGCAACGAGGCGCGCTCAAAGTCGTTGCCGAAAATATTCCAGGTGTGAAGGCCGTGCACGATCACTTGGTCTGGATCGAGCCAATGTCGGGCATGGTGATGGACGAAAAGGGCGTCGTTGCCGCGGAATGAATCCCGGCGCGATCGGTTCTGCAATTATTTTGGCGACAAGGTGACAAAATGAAAGCCATCAATCCTTTCAAGGCCGGACTGGCGCTCGGGGCGCTTGTCGCCGCGATGCATGCCATGTGGGCGCTCGTGATTGCGCTCGGCTGGGCGCAATCCATCCTCGACTTCATTTTCTGGATGCACTTCCTGCGGCCGGTATTCTTCATCATGCCGTTCGACATTGTTACCGCGCTTATTCTGGTGGCGGTGACCGGAGTTGCGGGATTCATCATGGGGTTGCTGTTCGGCATGTTCTGGAACCGGTTGCATCTGAACTGACGATGTAACGAGGCGGCGCAACGAAATTCGGCGTCAAGGCCGTCGTATAACATCAGGGACGCCAGTGAGGGTGTTCCGTGGCTATGGCGCGGAGCGCGCCTTTACGGTTTGTAACGCCGGATGCGCAAACACGCGGCCATACGGTTTGATCTTTCTCAAAGCAACGTCTGCTGGAATCGATGAAATTAACGGTGCCGCAGATTGAATGCGGATAACCAGAGGAATTCGTCATGGCAAATGTCAGTCACGCCACTTCACGCCCTGTTGCGGCGACGCCAACGAACTGGTTCCGCGCCAATTGGGGTCTTCTTCTCGCCGTTGCCGCGTTGATAGCGGTCTTGCTGTTGCCGACGCCGGCAAATTTGCCGGTTGCCGGTCACCGCATGCTCGCCATACTCGCTTTCGCCGTCATCATATGGATGACCGAGGCGATCGATTATGCGGTTTCGGCCATCGTCATCGCTGCGCTGATGGCGTTTCTGATCGGACTATCCCCGAATGTCGCCAACCCGAAAGTGCTGATGGGGACCAGCGCGGGGCTCGGTCTTGCCTTCAGCGGCTTTGCCAATACTGCGCTCGTGCTCGTCGCCTCCGCGCTGTTTCTCGCCGCCGCGATGACCGCGACCGGTCTCGACAAGCGGATTGCTCTCAACATTCTCTCGCGCGTCGGGGTCGAGACCCGGCATGTGGTGGTCGGCACGATCCTGGTCGGCTTCGTCATCGCCTTTCTGGTGCCGTCAACCACCGCGCGCGTGGCCTGTCTCGTTCCGATCACGCTCGGCATCATCGCCGCGTTCGGCGTAAACCGGAAGGGCGCCTTTGCCAGTATGCTGATGATCACCACGGTGCAGACCGCCAGCATCTGGAACGTCGGCATCAAGACCGCCGCGGCGCAGAATATGGTTGCTGTCGGCTTCATCGAGAAGGCATTCGGCAAGACGATCACTTGGCTCGAATGGCTGATCGCCGCCGGGCCGTTCGCAATTCTCATGTCGACTGCGCTCTATTTCGTCATGACGCGCATGATTCCGCCGGAGGTGAAGGAAGTTGCCGGCGGCCGTGAGGCGATCCGCAAGTCGCTTGCCGAGCATGGCCCGATGAAAACCTCGGAGAAGAAGCTGCTCGCGCTCTCGCTCACTTTGCTTGCGTTCTGGGCGACCGAGGGCGTGTTGCATAAATTCGATACCAGCACGACGACGATCACTGCCGTCGCGCTGATGTTCCTGCCCGGCGTCGACATCATGACCTGGAAGGAAGCACAGCCGAAAATTCCATGGGGGACGGTCGTGCTGTTCGGTATCGGCATCAGTCTCGGGACCGCGCTGCTGCAGACCAAGGGCGCGATCTGGCTTGCCGACATCGTGGTGGCCGAATTCGGTCTCAAGCAGGCCACGGCGTTGTTCGTCCTCGGCGTGATGAGCTTGTTCCTGGTTGTCATCCATCTCGGCTTTGCCAGCGCCACCGCGCTTGCTGCCGCGATGATCCCGATCGTGATCGCGGTGCTGCAAGGTATTGCGACCCCCGGCATCAACGTCATCGGAATGACCTTGTTGCTGCAGTTCGTCGTGAGCTTCGGCTTCATCCTGGTGGTGAATGCGCCGCAGAATATGGTGGCTTATGGAACCGACACCTTCGCGGCGCGCGATTTCGTGCGCACCGGACTGGTGCTGACGCTGCTCGCGTTGGTGCTCGTCATGGTGCTGGGTGCGACCTATTGGCGCTGGCTCGGCTACGTGTGACGGAGCGGGGCGGTGGCGCGCGAGTCTCTCTCAGTCGTGTTTGCCGGCAGCGGCGGCGCCGGCGCCATGACTGCGGGCAGTGTGTTC
>CAMAWF010000111.1 GCA_945861895.1 Rhizobium sp. Q54 | reverse complement strand
GCAGTGCATCTTGTCTACCACCAATGGATGGGCGCTTTTCCGCATGATTATGCTCGTGCCGGCGCGCTAATTGCGGCATCTGCTCAGATCGCTGCTCTTGTTGGCGCGGACAAAGTTGTGACCAAGACTAAAGATGAAGCCCGCGGCATTCCTCGCCCCGAGAGCAATGCCGAGTCGGTGGCTATGGTGCGCTATGTGCTCGAACACATGCCGCTGCCAGCTCCGATTGGAGGCAACGAAGTCGAAGCCGAAGTCGCGCGCATCCGCCGTGAGCTTGACGCAGTAATGATGGCGATCTTCAACATGCCGGCGGATGAATTCTGGCGTTCGGTTGCACTTGCCTTCGACAACGGCATTATCGATGTGCCATTTGCGCCACATGAGGCCAATTTCAATGCGGTGGTGACTTTGCGCGGTCGCGGCAACGGTATCTACATCTCCGATCCGGGGCGCATGCCCTTATCCAAGGATATGCTGGAGGAGGAGCGCGTGGCACTCGCCGAGCGCCAAAAAGAACGCTCAGAGGTGAGTCTATTTGCCGCCTTGATGCGCGACATCGAATTGATGATGCGATGAGACCGGGGATGCCTTCATCTGCTGACAGGATCGATGACAATCGCAGCCTATGGGAAGAACGCTACCGGCACGGGGAGGCAATTCTTCGCTATCCCTTTGATGCGGTCGTGACCTTCGTATTCCAGAAGCTGCGTCGGCCGGTGTCCGATAGGGCTATTTCGGTGCTCGACTTCGGCTGCGGCACCGGCAACCATCTGCGTTTTTTGATCGAGAATGGATACGAAGCGTATGGCGTCGATGTCGCGCCCACGGCCTTGCAGTTAACGCGCGAAATGCTCGCGACGGTACGGCCCGACTATCCGCAAGAGCGTCTCGCGCTTATGGATGGCAACCGTATCCCGTTCCCGAATGCGACCTTCGATGCGGTCATTGACCGCTCCAGCCTTGGTCAGAATCGGCAATCCAGTATCCGCGCACTGATCGAAGAAATGCAGCGTGTGCTTAAACCAGGCGGGCGGTATTTCGGGATCAATTTTTCTAAACGGCATCCGGACCTGCGCTTCGGCGAATTGGTCGGTGACGGTGACTATGGCAACTTTACTGCGGGTGTATTCAAGGGCCTTGGAACCCGACATTTTTTTAGTGTCGAGGAGATTCGTGATCTTTTTGCGTCATTTTGCATTGATGATATCCGGTTGCTGACAGAGGAATCGGTGATGGGCAAGGGAGGCATCGTTCAGATCATGGTCGAGGTGACCAAACCGCAATGAAGCAACGATGCGCGGTGGCGCAACAATACCCGATACTCGACGGGCTCAGTGTCGCGTCGGCAATTGGCGTGATTATTCGCGGGACTGGCGGTCGACCTGAGGCGGCGGCGCCGCGGCGCGTGCTCTATGGTGCGCCGTCTCCTGTACAACGGCTGCGCCGACTTGAGCGCGAACTCGGAACCTCGGTGGAACTGTACATCAAGCGCGATGACGCACTACGTCCACTGTACGGCAACAAACTACGCTACATTGAGTATGTGCTTGGCGCCTATGATGAACTTGCAGCAGATTGCATTGTGCATTGCGGCGGCTTGTCGTCGAACTATTTAGCTCAGCTTGCTATCGCTGGTGCTGAATTTGGTATCGCAACTCATCTTATTATGAACGAGCGACGCCCGGTATCTCTCCTAGGCAACCCACTACTCGCCGAAATATTCGGTGCGCAAGTGCATTTTCAGTTGGGTTCGTGCGAAAAGTTGAAGGCTGAACTTGCCGCGCAATTGGCGCAAGAGGGACTGCGGCCACTCGTAATCGATGCGCCGTTTACAAACCACAGTGCCATCCTCGGTTATCTGCAGGCTTGGCGCGAGCTGTGCGGACAGGTCGAGCGCAAGGAAGTGCCGATGCCGCAACATATCTTTCTGTGTTCGGCTGGAAATTCTTATCTCGGCCTGCGCATCGGCGCGGATCTCGACGGTAGCGATGTCCGCATCACCGCGGTGAGTCCAATTCGCTTCTTGGATTCAGGATTGTCCGTAGTCGCGTCAGACCGGGAAGGTTTTTTGCGAAAGAAAATCGGCGAGTTTGCAGAGTTTAGCGGGCAAAACATACCGGTGAGCAAATTGGACGTCGATGAAAATTTCGTTGGTGCAAGCTATGGCGCGCCATCGTCAGAGAGTATTGCCGCCGTGCGCCTGCTTGCACGCACGGAAGGAATATTGCTCGACCCCATTTATACCGGGAAAGCGATGGCGGGACTGCTTGATCGTATTCGGACGCGCCGACTCCCTGATGGAGCACGTATTCTATTTATTCATTCTGGCGGTATCGGAAATGTCTTCTCCAATTATGACGCCTTCGCGTAGTCAGCCAGTGCATGAGGCGGGCGATCGCGGTGCATGGATGCACGCGTTGCTGCGCAGGCTCTTTCCAATATGCCGCAGTCTCGCTGGCCCCGGGAATCGCGAGACTCTACGCGTCCTCGGCGAAACTTTGCCGCTCAAGATCACGGATGTTCCAACCGGGACCAAGGTGTTTGATTGGGTTATCCCCGAGGAATGGACGCCGCGTGCAGCTGAGATCACGGGTCCCGACGGGCGCATCCATGCGCGCTTCGCCGATCACAATCTGCATCTTGTCAGCCATTCCGAACCCATTGATCTGAAACTCGACCGCGAAGAATTGCTGGGACATGTGTACTCCCTGCCGCAGCAGCCTGACATCGTTCCTTATGTCACGCGCTACTACAAGCGCGGCTGGGGTTTTTGCATGACCGAACATGAAAGATCTGACTTGCTGCCAGGCAAGTATCGCGCGCGTATCGACGCAGATCTGAAGCCGGGTGCATTGAGTTTCGGCGAGGCATTGTTGCCTGGTGACAATCCGAGCGAAGTGCTTGTGTCCACCTATATGTGTCACCCGTCTATGGCGAACGATAATCTCTCCGGAGTTGTGGCTGCCTCGGGCCTTTACCATGCGCTTGCTGCTAGAAGCCGCCGCCGCTTCAGCTATCGCTTCTTATTTGTACCTGAAACGATTGGCTCAATTGCTTGGCTGTGGAACAATCGCGACATCGTCAAAGGTCGTACCGCGGCTGGTCTTGTACTGAGTTGCGTCGGTAACGAAGGGCCGTTTACCTGGAAGGAAAGTCGCCTCGGCAACACGTTTATGGATCGGGTGATGTTCGTCGCCGGCGGGGAACGAATGAAATTTACACCGGTCACGGGCAGCGACGAACGGCAATTCTGTTCTCCTGGCTTCGATCTGCCGGTGGTGATGCTCTCGCGTAACTATCCGGGAACCTTTCCTTTCTATCACACATCTGCAGACACCCCTGAAAAGACACCGCCTGCGGCTTTGGCCGCGACACTCGTGTGGCTTGAGCGCATCTGCGACACGATCGAACGGAGTCCGGTCCAATATCGACGAACCGATCCGCATGGCGAACCGATGTTGTCACGCCACGGTCTCTACCACACTCTCAGTCGACGCAAGGAATCAGGATTCGACCGTGTGAAAGATCCGCGTTCGGCGATGATGTGGGTGCTGAGTTTCAGTGACGGCAATCACGATTTGTTGGCAATTGCTGAACACAGCGGCCTTTCCATTGATGCGCTGGCGGGTGCAGCTGAGCAGGCGCTCGCCGCGGGTCTGATCGAGGCGGTCACGCCCGCATGACGGCTAACGCACGGCCGATCCTTGAAACCGAGCGATACCGTCTGCGCATTTTGACTCCAGCTGACGCGACGCCGCGCTATCTCGGTTGGCTCAATGACCCGCAGGTAACGCGCTATCTTGAGTCGCGTCACCGCCCCAACGGGCTCGATGACATTCGCGCCTATATCACCTCGCATGACGGTCATGCTGGATTTTTGCTTGGGATTTTCACCAAGACGGGCGAACATGTCGGTAATTACTCGATGCGAATCGACTTGCCAAATGCAGTCGGCACTCTTGGCGTCATGATTGGCGATCGCGACCATTGGGGCCGTGATGTTGTGCTCGAAACGCGTGCGGCGATGCTCCACTATGCGTTCGAAACGCTTAGATTGCATAAGGTTTGCGGCGCCTGTTTGTCGACGAATTTGCCGGCCATCTACAATTATCGCCGGCAGGGGTGGGCGCATGAGGGCATCCGACGCGAACAGGCAATTGGAGATGGCGGTAGCCGGGTCGACGTCGTGATGTTCGGAATGCTGGCGCGGGATTGGCGGCAGCGTCGAGAGATGGAACAAGAGAAATAATGTCTGCCGCAAAAGAAGTTTTGGCGCAGGCCTTCGATGTTTCGATAACCGAGGTTCCCGACGATGCCGGGATGGAGACATTCACGCCTTGGGACAGCCTCGGGCATCTCAAAGTAATAGCAGCGATCGAGGAAAAGATCGGTCGCGACCTCAATACGGAAGAAGTGCTTGCGGTGATCGATCTTGCCAGTATCGAAAAACTGATCGCCGGAGTTCATCGCGTATGACCACTGCTTTTGCGATTGCTGGCCGACGCATCGGGCCGGGTGAGCGGCCGTATATCATTGCCGAAATGTCAGGCAACCATAATGGTCAATTTGAGCGCGCGATGGCCATCTTGGAAGCGGCCAAGGAGGCGGGTGCGGACGCACTCAAACTGCAGACTTACACCGCCGACACCATGACTATCGATATTGATGGCCCTGGCTTCCAGATCGAAGGTGGATTGTGGAACGGACGAACGCTCTATAACCTTTATCGCGAAGCGTACACGCCATGGGAATGGCATGCACCGCTCTTCAAGCGCGGGCGCCAACTCGGCATCGCCGTATTCTCTTCACCCTTCGATTTCACTGCCGTCGACTTGCTCGAAAAGCTTGACGCCCCCGCTTACAAGATTGCGTCATTTGAGATCATCGATTTGCCGTTGATCCGCCGGGTTGCGCGTGTCGGACGACCTATCATTATTTCGACTGGCATGGCCAATCTCGAGGAGATCCGCGAGGCAGTTGAGACTGCGCGCGAGGCCGGCGCTCGCGATATCATGCTGTTGCATTGCGTGAGTGGCTATCCGACCCCGGCCGTGGACGCGAACTTACCGATGATTAAATTGCTCGCCGAGACATTCGATGTGATGGTTGGCTTGTCTGATCACACGAATGATATTGGCGTTGCTGTGGCGGCGGTGGCTTCAGGCGCGACCGTGATTGAGAAACATGTGATTTTGTCACGCGCCGACGGCGGTCCCGATGCGGCTTTTTCGGCAGAGCCTGCAGAGCTTGCGGCGCTGGTGCGCAATACGGCGCTTGCGGCAGAAGCCTGCAGCGGCGGAGGTTTTCGTCGGGCACCGAGCGAGGAGGCGAATCGTGCCTTTCGTCGTTCGCTCTATGTAGTAGATGATATTCCGGTGGGCGGTGTTTTGAACGAAATGAATATGCGGGCGATTCGGCCGGGATTTGGGCTTGCGCCAAAATACTATGATCAATTACTCGGCAAGCGTGTAAGCCGCGCAGTCAAGCGCGGCACCCCTGTGTCCTGGGACCTCATCGGCTGATGTCCCGGGATATTGTCGTAGTATGAATCCCGTCGCGATCATCCAAGCACGAATGACCTCGTCTAGGTTGCCGGGCAAGGTGCTGGCTAACCTCGCAGGTAAACCATTACTGGAACGAATGATTGTGCGAGTTCAACGCTCGCAGCGCCTGAACGGAATCGTGGTCGCGACAACGGTGAATACGATCGATGATCCGGTGGTGGCGTTGGCCCAGCGGATGGGTGTCGCGATCTTTCGCGGGGATGAATTGGACGTTCTCGGTCGTATCTGTGCTGCGGCGGCATCTGTCAACGCCGATCCGATCGTCCGTCTGACCGCGGACTGCCCAATGGCCGATCCTGCGGTGATTGATGCTGCTCTGACGCTTTTTGAAAAAGGTGGGGCAGATTATCTATCGAATTGCAACCGTCGCACATTTCCAGATGGACTTGATGTCGAGGTCATTAGCGCGTCCGCGCTTGCCATTGCGAACCGCGAAGCGCGTAATCCGGAGCTTCGCGAGCATGTAACGCCATATGTGCGCGGCAACAGTCCAGATCTCGGCTGCGGCGATTTTCGACGCGCCGACTTGATCGCTCCGGCGGATTTCGGACACTTTCGCTTCACGGTCGACACAGCCGAGGACCTTCTCTTTTTGTCCTCGCTTTTTGCACAATTGCCTGACGGATTCGGGTGGCTTGACGCTGTCGCGCTGGCAACGCGCATGCCGGAGAAACTCCGCCTGACAGAGCCGCCGCGGCATCTCTCCGGGTTACTGCTGCGACTGGCAACGCATACTGACGCTGCGCTCTTGTTTCGCTGGCTAAACGAGACCGAACGTCAGGCTGTGAGCTTGACAAGCAGTAAGCCCGTTTCTTGGGATAGCCATCTTGTCTGGCTCAACATGACACTCAATGATGCTAAGGCGTGGCTAGCTATCGCCGTGTATGATGGGATCGCTGCTGGCGTGGTTCGACTCAACGCTGAAATGCAGGGGCCCACCATCTCGCTTTATGTTGATGGGAGATTCCGAGGTCGTGGCGTTGGCCGCGCTATGATCGCGGGTGCACGGGAGGCGGGCCTTGCTCGTGCTGGCGGTACGACGATCCTCGCCCGCGTGCGCAACGATAATCCGAGATCACTCGCATTTTTTCAGAATGCCGGCTTCAAAACTATCGAGAAGGGTGACGGTTATGTCGTTCTGCGCGATCACAATCAAATAGGCAAAGTGCAGTGACGAATCCGATCACCAATTTTACCGAAACGGAGCGGCTTTATCAGCGCGCGCTCAAGACCATTCCCACTGCGAGCCAAACCTTCTCGAAGTCGGCGAGCAATTATGTCAAAGGCGCGAGTCCATTGTTCGCGGCGCGCGGGAAGGGTGCGGAATTGTGGGATGTCGATGGGAATCGCTACATTGACTATACAATGGGGCTATTGCCGGTCGTGCTCGGCTATTGTGATCCGGACGTGGATGCCGCAATCACGACGCAGCTGTCGCGCGGCATCACGTTTTCGCTTGCAACTGAGCTTGAGATCACGCTCGCGGAGCGGCTTAGCGCGCTTATCCCCTGTGCCGAAATGGTCCGTTTCGGTAAGAATGGCACCGACGCCACATCGGCTGCGGTGCGTATCGCGCGCGCGGCCACAGGCCGCGATAAGATTCTAGTGTGCGGCTACCACGGATGGCAGGATTGGTATATCGGTTCGACCACGCGCTATCTAGGAGTGCCTGAGGTTGTACGTAAGCTGACGTTTACGTTTCCGTACAACGACGCGACGGCGGCAGAGCGGCTGCTGGAAGAGAATCGCGGCGAGGTGGCTGCCGTCGTGATCGAACCAATGGCGCTGACGCCCCCCGCGAGGGGCTTTCTTCAAGCGTTGCGTGACTTGACCAGCCGGCACGGCAGCCTGCTCATTTTCGACGAAATTATCACAGGATTTCGTATTGACCTTGGGGGCGCGCAAAAGGCATTCGGAGTTGTTCCCGATCTAGCGGCCTTCGGTAAAGCGATGGGGAACGGCATGCCAATCTCGGCAATCGTCGGTCGCCGCGATGTTATGCGCTACATGGAAGAGATCTTTTTTTCTGGAACATTCGGCGGGGAGACGCTGTCGATTGCTGCATCTTTAGCCACGATCGACAAGCTTGAACGAGACGACGTGCTGCCGAATCTTACGTTGCTCGGCGCTACTATTGTCCGTGAAATACGAACGCTGCTTGCAGAGGCGGGTCTTGATCGCAGCTTCAAACTTGTTGGTGATAATTGGTGGCCCGGCCTGTTGCCTCATCCCGAAAGCAATCACGATCCTGTTCTGCTCACGAGCCTTTTACGCCAGGAGCTGATTGCTAATGGGGTGCTGATGGGCTCGACATTCAATTTTAGTTTTGCCCATGCCGAACCGCGAATCTTAAGCGAAACGTTGGAGGCCTTCCGTCGTGCGCTGCATGTGGTGAGTACGGCACTTGCGAGCGTTGATGCTTGGAAGTGCCTTCGCGGCGAGCCAATTCGTCCGGTTTTTTCAGTCCGAACGACGACACCCCCACAAATTACGGACTGACAATGACTACCGCCAGTCAAGGGAAATTCCTGCTCGATCTCCGCGATTATTTCGATATCTGCCGCGCCTTCCAGGTGCGAGGGGTGCATATCGCAGCGGTTTTTGCTTTGCAGATCGCAACGACCCTGTTCGAGGGTGTCGGCCTTGGTCTATTCATTCCGATCTTGCATTTGATGTCAGGCGATATCGCAAATGTGCCGTCGGCCATCGCAGGTAGCATTCTCGGCTTTGTCGGCAAGAGCCTTGCTGCGATCGGCCTGCCAATGCGGCTCGAAGTTCTACTCATTGCCGCGGCATTGTTGCTGATCGTCAGGCAGATTTTTCTATATCTGCGTACGGTTATGCAGCTCGTGATTCAAGAGCGCGGGAAGCGCAATATGCGCAATTTGTTGTTCGCCCGTTACATGCGGGCCGACCTTTCTTATCAGGACCGCGAGAGCAGCGGTAATATGCTCAACGCGCTCGTCACCGAAACGCAGAATTCCACAATAGCAATCGTGGCGCCGATCATGATGCTCAACATCATCATCATCGGTGTGTTCTACTTCGCGGCGATGCTCATGATCTCGCTCAGTATGACTCTCATTTCGATAGTGACGCTTGGCTTTGCCATGCTGCTTGTCCGTAGCTTGATGCTTGGCACTCGCCGCGCTGGCATGGAACTGGCCGATGTGAATCGACATATATCGGACTTCCTCGTCGGTCGCTTACAATCACTGCGGCTCGTGCGTTTGACTGGAAATGAGCGGGCTGAGACCGAAGCGATTCGAACAATTAACGACCGGCTTTATGGCATCAATATGCGGCTTATTTCGCTCGGTGCCGCGCTTGGTGTCGCGCTCGAACCGATCGTTGTCATCGCGACGTTGGTGCTGCTTTATCTCGGCGTACGCTCCTTTGGAATGTCGCTTACTGAACTCGGTTTGTTTGTTGTGATCCTGCTGCGGCTGCTGCCGGTTGCCAAGGATATGGTCAGCTATCAGCAGCAATTTGCGGCCGGACTCGGAACTCTACGATCGCTCCGCAACCGCCTTGCGGACATGGAAGCACAGAAGGAAAATCGCGGTGGGACTAGGCCTGTGCCGAGGCTAAAGTGCGGCAGTATCTTTGAATCGGTCTTTTTTGATTCTCCGCCATCGTCTCTGCGAGGCGCGCAAGTGGCCTTGCGTGGCATCAATCTCATCATTCCGGCTGGGCGCATGACCGCGTTGGTTGGACCATCGGGTGCTGGAAAATCGACGCTGATCGACCTGCTGCCTCGTTTACGTATGCCGACAAGTGGGCGCATTCTGCTGGACGACTACCCGCTGGCTGATATCGATATTGACGCATTACGCGCCGCGATCGCCTATGTGCCACAGCTTCCACGTATTCTTGAGTCAAGTCCTGGGGCGCATATCCGCTACGGCGCAGCCGAGATCAACGAAGCGGCCGTTGAGGAGGCAGCGAAGCTTGCGGGCGCGCATGACTTCATCACGCGCTTGCCCCAAGGTTACGGTACGGCGCTAGGCGAGGAGGGGCGCTTACTATCCGGCGGCGAACGCCAGCGTCTCG
>CAMAWF010000110.1 GCA_945861895.1 Rhizobium sp. Q54 | reverse complement strand
TGACAGGCCCGGCAGCGGCAGCATAGGGTCATACATGGCGGGTGTGGCTTTCCTGAAATTGCGTAGTTTTGATTCGAGACCAAAATCATACGCTGAATCAGTACTTTAAGGCACAACCGCCTGCTAGTCGTGAATAATTCGGGCTAGGCACGGGGACGCAGGAACGAGTACGCGTGCTGCCTGCTACCATTGATCCCGGACCTATGAGATTGCAGCCGCCCACAACCATTGTGACCTGGCCTTTCGGACATTTGCCATCATCAACATAGACCCTTTCTCTGCAGCCCAGCATTCCGTCGCGCGGTTCGCGCTTCAGAGTTTGTGCCTCCGAGCCCGCACTGGTCAGGATGAATAAACCCGCCGCGACAACAGTTGTCACCATCATTTTCAACATGCAATTTTCCACATCCAAGGCCTCGTTGTTATCCATTTACTAGACGCTATCGCGACAAATGCCAACTCTAACCCTGGGCTGCCTGCAGCGCCGCATGGTCGGTAAAATGCCGGACGACCATCGGCAATTTCTGATTGGCTTCGAGCGAGGTAAACCGGAATGGAAACTGCTGGGCCTGCCAGCGGCCGCCAGGTCTCGAAAGGCTGGCAACTATCTTCGCGCCAACCGGATCGCCGATCGTTGCAAAGACAATTGGTATTGTGTCGCTTGCCTTCTGCGCAGCCTGCACAGCGGGCGTTCCGTGAGTAACGACGACTTCCACCTTCGCCCCGATAAGTTCCGAAGCCAGAACCAGCAATCGATCAGATCTTTCCTGCGCATAACGAACTTGGACTTCTGCGTTTCGACCTTCGATCCATCCCCGTTCGGTGAGCCCTGTTCGAAATGCCTTGATTAGCCGTTGCCCTTGAACATCGCTCTCGTCGAATGCTGCCAACACGCCGATGCGTCGCATCCGCTCGCGCTGCTGCGCCCGCGCCACCACCGGCCACGCCGCCGCGCTGCCAAGCCCGCCAATAAAATCGCGCCGCCTCATGCCCGCCCCCAGGCTCACCGGAGGGCTCACGGTAGCTTACGCAGGCACAGGTGGCGACGGTCCGGAGTGAGTTCCTCTGCCAGCCTGGGCGGCGATCTGAGGTGCAGCAGGAACCATCGTGGCGCGTATTTGGCCCGCCCCTGAGGTCGAAGGCTATTTCCCAGCCGCCACTCAGCTCAAATCTCGCTGAGAACGTCAGCTCAAGATTAGCAAAATTGGCCGAAAAATCAAGCTTTATTGGCCTATATGCCGCCTAAATACATGTAATTACGCCTATTTTTGCTCTTGCGAAGCTCTAAATTCGATGTCAAAATGCCTTTATACGCTGAATCGCGATGCCAACACGATGCGAATACATCCAGTCTCTGAAATAGGCCCCTCGATTGCTTCCCGGATAGAAAAATTCCCCGGCTTTACTGCGGAGCCGCTCTAGCGGATGGGGAAAGCCCGGACCAACGAGAAACGGCCCGGCAACGAGAAAAGCTCCCGACATCAAAACCGGCTCCCAGATCGGCACGCCATGGATCACGCCGTGGTGCTGGTGGATACGGTCTGCCTGATCGCGGGCTCGGAGCATCTGCTTGGTGACCGAAACGACGAGCCGACCCAACAGCTACGCGCTGCGATAGCATCCCACAACACGGCGCTGTTGTTCGACAAGTTGATGGAAGCATTCTCCTTCCAAGGAATCAGCGACGCCGCCGCTACCAGTTACATGGATGCACACGGTCGTGTGACGTGGGGTAACATCGAACAAGCGATGGCGCGACCGGGAGATTGCCCGAAGCTCACCAGCTACTGGACGCTGGACCACTGTGGGTACGCCAAGACAAGCGCGACGTGTACCGAGCCCAGTCACTTTGATGATTGCCCTCTGCCTCGCCATGACCTCCGTAACGGTCGGCTGAACCAGACGGCCTATTCGCTGCACTTGTTTATCCGCGACGTAGCGGCTGGCGACTTGGTCGGCTGGATCGACGATCAGCTGCGGCAAGCGAACAGGGGCACCGACCGCGGTCGCCTATCTCGGATGCGCGACGCTTTGGTTGGCCCGCTGCGACACGTCTACGGCGTTTCGGACAAGGTGCTCAGCATGGCCCTGTCGGATCTGTTGATGGCCGCGCCGAGGACGAAGCGCCATTGGTTCGAGACGGGCGTCAGTATGATAGCCATCGACACGCTGGTGCATAATTTCCTTTATCGCACCGGCATCCTTCGACGGTTCAACGCGCAACACGCCTACGGACCGGCTTGTTATCGAGCCAACGGATGCGCTGACATCATCACGCAGATCGCTGCACGGATCGATGCCCGGCAGACTAATTCGAAATATCCGGCGACGTTTCCACGCTTCGTGCAGCACGCGATTTGGCGGTATTGCGCTCAGCTCGAACTGGACGTCTGCAACGGCAATCGGATCGATGATCGAAACCGTTGTGGAAGCCGAGGTTGCCCTTTGTTCCACCTATGCGACCGCGTCTGCCTCAGTAGCAGTTGATCGCTGACGAACTGGTCCCTCATGGCCAGGTGTTTTGAGTGCTGCCCCACCCACCATCAACCAACCCAAGAGGCCCCATCGCGGGGCCTTTTTGATTCCAGGAGAATGCACATGACCAAGAAGCCAACGAAAGCCAAGACGAAAACTCCAACCTCGAAGATCACCAGAACCATTGTCCTGTTCGGCCTAGACGAGAACGGTAAGCCGCGTGCTGCACGGTTCGTCGATGACAATGAGACCCTGATAGCCCGGCTCGCTCAGGCTCTAGGGCTGCGAATGGGTATCACCACTGGGTCCAAGCACGCCGATACCTTGGACGAAATTCCGGTCGGTCGCGTTTATGCGACGGGCAAAGGGTCTGTGCCGAATATCAGCCAAGACCTCTACGACAAGCTAAATGCGTTGGTCGGCGGCGAGCCCGGCCCAATATCGACAACGCTCCCGAAAAGCTGGGATGACCTCGCACCGGGCCATTTGGTGGTCGCGCTAGATAACCTCGCAGATGGCTGGTGGCCCGCCGTTGTGGTCAAGCGCGACGGCGACAGCCTAACACTGAAATGGCGCGATTACCCCAGCCAGCCCGAGTTCATTCGCCCGATCACCGCCGTTGCGCTGCTCAAGCACGACTAACGCACGGAAACGAACGCTGAACTCGTCGCTCGGGTCGTATCGCGCGGCCCGAGCTTTTTGATTCCACCATCCAACATCTGGAGATCCCAATGAACGCACAGACCGCAATCATTCGCTCGCTCAACGATCAACTCCGCAGAGATTTTAGCTTCGGCCTCGCCGTGATGACGCCGGGCGTCGCCGCTCTTGGAGCCACTGTCGCCGAACGCATCTTTAAGACCATCGCCGTGTTCGACGATTTCTGCCACGCCAACGATCCGCACCAAGAACACGACTTTGGTTCGTTCAAGGCAGAGGGCCAAACGATATTTTTCAAAATTGATTATTACTCGAAGGATATGACGATGCACTCGCCCGATCCGTCGAACCCGGCAGTTACGCAGCGCGTCATCACGATCATGTTGGCGGAGGAATACTGACTGCGCGCTAACCGTGGTCAGTTCCCTGAGAACCAAGCTATGGCGTTACGGTAGAAATTCTCGAATCTTGGCCAAGAGTTGGCGCGGGCTGTAGGGCTTGGTCACGTAGGCATCGCACCCCAGGCATCGCAACCTGCTTCACGCCCTTTGGCTTCGTCCCCGCTTAACGCGTAAGACGTGACGACCATAATCGGAATCGAGCGCGTCGCTGGATCGGCCTTGATGCGGCGTGTCGCCTCGTAGCCGTCCATGATCGGCATCTGGATGTCCATCAAGATAAGATCGGGACGCTCTTTGGCCACGGCTGCCAGTGCTTCTTCTCCGTTCTCCGCCTCAGTCACTTCGTAATGCGCAGCAAGCAAATCGCGTAGGATTTGCCGATTGTCCTCCTGGTCCTCCACCACCAGAATGCGCTTCATGATACGGCTGCCATTTTCTCGACTTGGGTAGGCAGCGTGAAAGTAAATGTGGAGCCACGACCGATTTCAGAATCCACCCAGATTTTTCCGCCATGCAACTCGATGATGCGTTTGGAGATAGCCAGTCCAAGCCCGGTTCCACCCTTCTTTTTTGTAATCGAGTTGTCGGCCTGCTGAAATTCCTGAAATAGCTTGGCCTGGTCACTCTTCGATATTCCAGGACCGCTGTCCCGCACCGAGACCTTGAATGATCCGTTGCTTGCACCGGCTTCAATGACCACTTCGCCAGCATCGGTGAACTTGATTGCATTGCCGACCAGGTTAAGCAGGACCTGGGTCAAGCGCCGTTCGTCGCCACGGCCTCGTGGTAAGTCTGACGCCACGCTTGCCTTGAAGGCGAGCTTCTTGTCGGCGGCCAACGGTTCGACCGCGCTAAAGACGGTCTGAGCCAGGTCCTTGAGTGAATAGTCGGCGAGATCAAGTGTTAGCTGTCCAGCTTCGATCTTGGACAGATCGAGCACCGCATTGATCAGTCCGAGGAGGTGCTTGCCGTTGCTCTCGACTCGTTTGAGAACAGACAGCATTTTTTCGGATGGCACGCCATAGATACCGTCCACGATCAGCTCATTGTAACCAAGGATGGCGTTGAGCGGCGTGCGCAACTCGTGACTCATATTGGCGAGGAACTGGGATTTGTGCTGACTGGCTTCGGCGAGCTGTCGGCTCTTGTCCTGAATCTCGTCGAACAACCGGACGTTCTCGATGGCGATGACCGCTTGGTCCGCGAAAGTTTCGACCAAATCGATCTGCTTTGGTGTGAAGCCGTGCGGCCTGTTGCTAACGACGGTGAGAACGCCGATTGCTTCTCCCTCGCGCATTAGTGGCACGGCGAGAGCGGAACGTGATCCTGTGGAACGGGCTCGATCACGGTCATAATCAGCGTCGGCCCATTGATCGGGGATATAAACGGTGCGGCGTTCGGCCAAAGCACGACCAAAAGCCGACCCTCGGTCTGGTGCCTGCGAATAACTTTCGCGATGACTGCGCTGTTCGGGCGACGAGAACCCGTAGGTAGCGGCCAGGACGTACGCGTCACCCACGCGTCGGCGAATGACAGTTCGATCTGCAGTGCAAAGGCGCGCTGCCGATTCCGCCAGGGTGCTTAGGATGGTTTGCAGATCGAACGTTGAACGGCTGATAATTTTGAGCACATCGCTTGTCGCCGTCTGCTGCGCCAGCGATTCACTGAGGTCGTCGGTACGCTGGCGCAGTTCGTTGAGCAGCCGGGTGTTCTCGATGGCTATAACCGCCTGGGCAGCGAAGTTCTGTAGCAGCTCGATCTGTTTGCCGGTGAAAGCACGGACCTCCTGACGGTAGATGATGAATGCGCCGGTCACCTCGTTGTCCTTAAGCATCGGGACAGCGACAACAGACCGTGCGCCGCCGTATTTGGCCGGAGGTCCGAGCTTTGCATTAAGCTGGGTATCGAGCACGTGAACAACAGCCCTATCCCGAAACATAAGACCCATGATGTCGCCGTCATTGGGATCGAACGGACCGCGTTTTTCTTGAAAATTTACAAGCTCATGGGGTGTTCCGAAGCTTGCGGCGCGGTGAACCAGCTTGCCGTCATACCGGAACAGCGTGCCGAATTTCGCCTCACAGATGCGAGTGGCGCTCTCCAGCATCGCTTGGAACACAGGCTCCAATTCGCCGGGCGAGCGACTGATTACCTTGAGCACGTCGGCGGTGGCGGTCTGCTGTTGGAGAGATTCGCGTAGTTCGTTGAGCAGCCGGGTGTTTTCGATGGCGATGACGGCCTGGGCTGCAAAATTCGTCACCAGCTCGATCTGCTTGTCGGTGAAAGGCCGTACCTCCTGGCGAAAGACAATGAACGCGCCGATCACTTCATCATCTTTGAGCATCGGGACGGCCACGAAGCTGCGAACCCCGCCCATTTCCACGGCGGCCATGCGGCCCGAATCTCTTTCGGCAAAGGCGCGGCCCTCGTGGGTGTCCGCAACGTGGACCGTCTGCTTGGCGAGGAGCATCCTGCCGAGACCGGTATCGGGCCCCCATGCGCGCGGTTCAAGGTGAAATTCGGCAAAAGCGGGAGGCAACCCCAGCGAAGAAAGTAAATGAAATACGCCGCTGGCGACCTTGAACATGATGCCAAATTTTGCTTCGCAAATGTGCATCGCATTTTCGAGCATCGCTTGGAAGACGGGCTCCAAATCGCCAGGCGAGGAGCTGATGACCTTCAGCACCTCGGAGGTCGCGGTCTGCTGCTCCAGCGACTCGGTCAGATCGTCGGTGCGTTGGCGCAGCTCGCTGAGCAGCCGCGTGTTCTCGATAGCGATGACGGCTTGGGCAGCAAAATTCTGAACCAGCTCGACCTGCTTATCCGAGAATGGCAGAACTTCTTGGCGGAAAATTCCGATAGCGCCGACGAGCTCGTCATCTTTTATCATTGGCACAGCGAGTGTGGATCGCGCGCCGCCGAGTTTTGTAGGTGATCCTGGATGGGGTCGCGCTGCATCATCCTCAATATGAGCCACTCTTTTAGTTTGCGAGAGCTGATCGAGAACACTTCCCGGTTGAGGACGGAATGAGGCGCGCTGCTGCAAAAACTCCTTCAACGCAACTGGTGTGTTTAGATCGGCAACGAATTGGAATTGCTCACCGTCGAAACGGAATAACACACCAAATCTCGCATCGCACAGACGGCAGGCATTCTCCAAAATGGCACCGAACACCGGTTCCAAATCGCCAGGGGAGCTGCTGATGACTTTGAGTACTTCCGCAGTGGCAGTCTGTTGCTGTAGTGATTCACGTAGCTCGTTGAGCAACCGAGTGTTCTCAATGGCGATGACCGCCTGGGCGGCAAAGTTCGAGACCAGCTCGATCTGCTTGTCCGTGAATGGCCGCACTTCCGTGCGATAGATCCCGATGGCCCCGATCAACGTATTTTCCTTGAGCATCGGAACGGTAAGGAGTGTTCGCGCGCCGGTAAGTCTTGCGAGTTTGACGGTTGCGCCCGTTTCCGCTGCGACATCGGCAACTTGGACGACCTGCTTGGTCTCGGCGACGCGGCGGAGGTTGTTTCCTGGCCCTGGATGGACCACAGGGTTTAGTCGCCTCTCCTCGACCCATGCGGGCGGCGCATTATGTAGGGCGGCAGCGCGGAAGCCACCCCCTTCGCAGAGCCACAGCGTTCCGAACTTGGCCCCGCAAATGCGCGTTGCATTCTCCAGCATCGCGCTAAACACCGGCTCAAGCTCGCCCGGCGAGCTTGCTATGACCTTGAGCACCTCAGTGGTCGCCGCCTGCTGTTCCAGCGCCTCGTCACGCTCGCGTCTGGATTGATCGAGCTGCTGTCGCAGATCAGTATCCGACGAACGGCTATTTCGAGCGACCGCAGCCGCCGTGGGGTGCTTTGGACTCGTGGTCTTGCTGGGCCGTTTTTTACTCGCCTTGCCCCGTCTCGTGACACGCCGCTTCATTCCCGCCCCTTGGCTCCGGAAGGCATGGTAGCGGCCTAAATGGGGATGCTGGAAGGGCCCGAAATCGAGTTCTAGACGTTGTAAGCCTCTTTCTGCTTACACTCGGTGACGGTGACAGAAGTGAACGAATCAGATTCTCTGCGTCAACGGCCGCCTCGCGCCAGCGGAATAGAAGAAGGCGCACCAATTTCGAGAACGCCGCGACGACGTACGATAAGCAGGCCGCAAACAAATGGCCCCGGTTCGCCGGGGCCATCTGTTTCTGCAAGGTCCTTGTTACTTTGTGACCCTTGCCTTTGCCATCGCGTGCATCGCATGGCGATGGGTTTTGCCATAGCCAACGTGGCGCGAATGTTTGAAGCCACGATGCAAACCGCGATCATGGCGTGCAGTGGTGCTCGCCTTCGCCTTCACTGGCGCGTTGACGTTTGCCTGGGCGACCGGGGTGCGAGCCTGCGCCGCAGACCCAACTTCGACCGCGAAGGCCGGAACGGCCAAGCCGAACAGGGCGGTGGTCGCCAGAACTAGAGCAAATTTCCTCATGGTTTTTCTCCTTGAAGTTTTTTGTCGGCGAACGGGTTGTTCGCTCTCTGACCATCGATGTGGTGGTGCTGGTATCGTTCCGCAAATTACAAATTGGGCGGGTACATGAACTCGCACTCATCGCGATATGAACCCTTGTTCAGGGCAATGATAGTTGAGCCCCAACGGCGTGATGACAACGTCAGCGATAGTCCCCGTACTGATCGAGCAATTCGACACCGACAAAGCGCGGAATCTTCGGAAATCGATCTTCGCCGCCGATCCTGACGCAGCCTGCCGGTGTTCGATTCTCAGCTTGCATGTCGGCCCATTTCTGAGCGCATCCAGCAACGCCACCATTCGCACGTAGGCATTCAGTCAGGTCCTGCCATTTGAACCGTTCACGCCAGGCATAACGGAGCGCGCGGCACCATCTACTCACAACTCGCCGGTCTGCACTCGATGAAGCGTCGATGAGAACGCGTAAAGGGTGACGGCCAGGCTGATGACTAAGACCCGCTAAACGAGCAATCCGGTTCGACGCCGTCCGGGTGTCACCGGCGTGCTGCCATGCTGCATAGATATTGAACACGGCATGGTGATATCGATGGAGCGCAGATTTCTTGCCGGTCTTGCGCCAGCGGCGTTCCAGTTTAGTGAGCATGGTGATTGCCGCTTGCAACGTTCCAATTGACGTTCCGGCGGAATTCCCGATTGGGGTCATTTGGGACCTCGTTGGGTAGGATTTTGTCGCCTGCGGGGTCGCCTCTGTTAAGAGAAACGCCGCCGAGTACGACCGTTGACCTTTACGCAAGAAATTAGCGTCCCCTGAAATGTCGCCTGGGCCTATTACCACTCGGAACACGCAAGACTTTTCTGACCATCAAAACCGCATGGTATCGGCGGACCTCTGGCGGATTTGAGATTTATCAAACTGGCGTTTTTTGAACCTTGCTATCCGTTTTTGATGGCAACTTTTCTCTATCGATGCCCAACGATGAGCCTAAACGTCCAGGGCTGGATCGCCGACGACGTCACCCCGAACGAAGGCGAGACCCATCAAGCTGTGACGTGCCTAGCGTGCCGTCAGATTCACCTCGTGAATCCAATAACCGGCAACGTGCTGGGAGCAGATGAGAAGGAGTAGCGACGCACCATGTTTACCCGCCGTTTTTCAAGTCAACATTTCACAATTCAGCGATTAAGCACCACAACGATGAGAAGCCAGGTGAACAAGGAAAGTGCGGCTGACATAAATCCTGAAATATTTTCCGTAGATATTTCAAGAAACAACGCTATCGGCGTCGCGTAAATCAGTGTGAGCAATACCAGCAAGTCGCCAGGGGCCAGGAAAATCCATTTAATCCAAAGGCCCACGTCAGCGATTGTAACGACGCCATCGCCATTCATATCCGATGCGATCTGCCAACGGATGTCCCACGCTTGTTCAGCGGCAGCTCTAAGCTGCTGCATTGCGAATGAGCCGACGGCCATACATAGCCTTGTGTTGCGGACAGTGTTGACGCCGTCCCCGGCCAGGGTCCGTGGTGCCGTAGCGGGAGTGGTTGGAATTCGGTGTGGCGCGCTCTCCGGTAACATGAAGGTACAGTTTCAGGCGGCAAGGTCAATTGGCTGATCGATTGGCTTTGTGGCGAGCGTCTGCCAGCCATCGACCTTGCGCATGTTGATCTGGC
>CAMAWF010000109.1 GCA_945861895.1 Rhizobium sp. Q54 | reverse complement strand
CGATCGAGAACTCGTAGAACAGAGCAACCTGGTCAACTGGCCGATGTCCCATCATGATCTTCAGTCCTGCCTCTCGCAGCGACTGAATCAGCGAATATCATCTCGTGCAACTGCCGGACTTTTTCAACAAAATCGGCACGAAGCAGACGCACCGAACATATTCGAGCATGTCCGCTCACAGCACACTTGCTGACATGCGTGCGCATAGATGCGCGCCGCGACTCAAATTTAATAGGGGTACACGTCAGGGTACGGCTATTGGAGCGTTAGAATTTTATCAATGAGACCGTGACGTTAGGCTGACAGTGTGACTCCGTCCCTGGCACCAAGAGCTTTGTTCCTGCTTCCGGTGAAGATCGTAGTGGCGCCCTGCTTGGCTCGCGAGAGGGACAAGTATCTGCCACGCTGAGGAAGGCTATGAATATTCGTGAACTTTCGTAGCAACTCGATCGTAGTGCCAAAAACGAGACGGCCGATGACGCCGACCCTAGCCCGAAGCGGTCATAAAATTTCAAGGTCAAAAGCCCGCTTTGGATGACGAAACTGACGTCAATTACAAGGCACGAATCCTTGCGCGCCGACGACTCTATTTAACAATTTAGAACATCAGCGATTAGATGACGTGCGGGGCGTGCCACGGGTGCGTTCTGCTGCGTATCGCATGATGACTTCACACGTCTGATCGATTACGCGCGCCAGAGGTTGAGATGCGTCCACAATGCGTCCATTCGGAAGATTTTGCACCAGCGTCAGATACGCCTGACGCTGGCGTGCGGTTATCTCAAGCGGTACTTCCTGTTTGCGGGCTTGCAAGATCTCCGGCGGGGCGTCGAGCAGAATGACCAGATCGGGTTTAGGGATGATGCGCCACAAAAGCTGCAACATCCAGATCGGCCCGCCGTAACGATAGCGCTTTTGATCTACCAATATGTCCACGAAGTGCCGATCGTAAAGCACCAAAGTAGATCGTGCGAGGGCGAGCCGAAGCGGGAGGAAACTGAACGTGTGATACGCAAACCAATAGACCAGTCGGCTGAGCGAAGCCGGCAGCGAACGCGCCGGCCGACCATGCGGTTCACTGGTCGAGCCCTTGCCGCGCCGGAGAAATGCAAGCAAGCCTGGCGCAAATCCCCGGCACCCCGAACGCGGAAAAATATCCGCAAGCTTCGGCCCGATCGCTTCGATGGTGGACGATTTGCCGGCACCGTCGGGTCCCAGAAATACGACGCTGACTCCATCCGGTCTGAGGAGGCGCTTGATGCAGCCGCGCACGTATCGGAACTTGTTTGCAACAAAGCGTGTAGGGTTTCGCTTGATTGTGTTCCAACGCAATTCTGAGTGCAGGTTCGGAAGGCTCTCGCGCACTAGATCCCAGTTGCCGGATTGCGCGGCCGCAACGATGCATTCGCCATTCGCGTCATTCCAGTAGCGTGCAACCTGTGCAGCACAACGCGCTGGATCATTCCCGAACAAACTGCTCAGCCGACGCGTGCGGTCGACGCTGAGCCCTTGCTTGGCGATGCAACGCGCAAGGTAGGCGCCGAATTCGAGATTCGGAGCTGGAATGTAGAATTGGCCGTAACGACGACGCGATGCGAGAATTTCGCTGCCGTCATAAAGTGCAAAGTCGTTCGCGTCGCACTCGGTCGCGAAATCAAGCGCCACAAACGTATGTGAGCCATCCGCCCTGCGGCTCGCAAACACGAAGTAAGAACCTAGGTAACGCACCACCTCGGCGCCAATTAAGTCACGATCGCGATGAAAGAGCGCGAGCAACACACGGGCAGATGCTCCGGAGTCGATAATGCAATCCACGTCGGATTCGATATGTCCGGAGAATTCTTCATTCCCGTGCAGAACGCAGCAACGTATGCCAGCGCGCTCAAGCGCCTCAAATACGTGCAGCAATATGCGACCTTGCTCGCTTACATATTCGGAGATGCTATGCGGCGAATATGTTTCGCGCGGCTTTACCAGGGCTGGCGCTGAGATAGCTGCTGCCATGCTCATGATTGGGCCAGCCGATTCTCTTGCCTGACGGCCGCCGCGTCAGGTTTCACAGTCAGGAATGCTAACCAGCGGCCAATACTCCCGACCGTTTCCGCGGCGAGCACGCCATAGGCCGCGCCGAGAAGCCCCCAGCCGGGCAGCAATGCGGCGATCAGCACAAAATTGAGTACAGCGGCGAGAGCGGTCACGCCGGCAACCCTGCGAGCCTGCCCTACCGCCGCAAGGGCAATCGATGCGGGTGCTCCAACCGAGGCGACAAGAGCGGCGAGCGCCAGCACAACGAGCACCTGACCGTATCCAGTATAGGATTCGTCTCGATACAGCAGATGCATAATTGCGTCGCCATAGGTGAAGACCACAAGCGAAAACGCGCCCATAACTCCGGCAAGCAGGACCGTATCCAAACAGACTTGGCGCTTGAGCGCGACGGCTCCGTGTTGTCGCAGCGTTTGCACGAATTTCGGCAGCAGCACGTTGAAGAAGCCAAAGAGCAGAGGATTGGCGAATCCCACGATACTCGTGCAAGCGGTGTAGACGCCCGTCGCCGCCGCTCCGGCAATAATCAGAGCGAGCCAGGGCGTCATGTAACCTTGCACTTGTATCGCCAACTGGCTGGACAAGAACCATTTGCCCATTTGCCAGCTTCGCTGGAATGTCGATGCGAGTTGCCGGGAGCTCCAGGCAAACTCTTTGCGCGCGAGATAGAGCCAAGCGAAGCTGACGAAACCGCAGGCGAAGCCCGCCACCGAGATTGCGCTGGCAGCCGACAACCGGTTCGTGCAGCCGAGCGCGATCAATGTGAAAACCGTCAAAATGGTGACGCCGATATCGAGCAGAAGCGCGCGTGCGACGGCAAGATGAGCGAATGCAAATCGCCGTGCGAATTCGCGCATCAGGACAAACGGAATTGCGCCCGCAAGCGCCCAGCTTATCTCGACCAATCCGGGGACCGCATCAAAGGCCAAAAACAGCAGCGCGACAGAGGCCGCAACGAATGTGGCTCCGGCGGACAGCAAGACGCTCAGGCTTAAGGCGCTGAAGGCATGTTCCGCTGGTGCGCCGGCCGGGTGGTGCAGATGAATCGAATAGGGCCGGGTGATTAGAGATTCCTGCGTCGCAATCAACAACGCCAGCACGGATACACCGATTGCATAAATGCCGAGCTGGTGCGGATCGGTCCAACGGCCGATCATCACCAAGATCAAGAAGTTTGAGGCCGAGACGATTGCTTGGTCAGCCCAACCGAGCACATGATTGCCGGCTAGCAGCCGCACGCTGCGCATGATCATTGCGTTCAGCGGCGTTTCATTCGCGGCGGTGGTTGGCGGCATCGTCATGTCAAGACGCTCCCCACACTGGTGGCGAACGCTTTGGCCGCAGTCTTGACGGACTGCTTGGCGTGTTCGACCCGCGTCAGTGCCGACAGGCGCCAGGACGCATGGCGCGGAGCCAAGCTGAACATCAGGTCGGCGATCTCGATCCTGCCCGGCCACAGACTGTCGATGACGTGAGCGCCGTTGGTTGCACCATCAAGTCGGGACGCCCAGCGTTCGGTGAGAAAACTGCGAATCACCTCGATCTCAAGCAGAAGCCCGGCGGAATAGCTGCGGTAGTTCTGGTCGTATGCGCACTTGACAGTAAAGCCGGTGCTCCCGGCGAATACGACAAGGCTCACGGCGATTGGCGCGCCGCTAAGTTTGAGCACGTCCGCGCGGCAAACGGAATTCTCCGCGTCACCTGTAAAGGCATCGCGAGCGAATTGACGCGTCGCTTCACGGCAGGCGAGCGCTGTACCGCGTTTGCCTTTCCAGCCGCTCGCTTCGATATCGAGGAAGGTCTCGATCGCGCGATCGAGGCCTTCACCAGCGCAATGACTTTCGTGCACCACCGTCCCGATCTCTTCCAGGCGGCGCCGGTTGCGCGTGAGATCGCGGCGCCGTTTTGACGACAAATGAGTCTGCATATGCTGGTCAAAGTCGCCGGCGCAGTCGAGCATCGCGCGCTCAAAGACAATTGAGAGTTGCCATGGCCGGTCGTCTTTTTTTAGTGCTTCGGTCATAGCGCGGCAGACGCCGCCTTGCCTGTTCACAAGCGGGATGATCCATTCACCTGGATGGATCGTTCCCAGAAGGTCGACGAGCGCCGCTGCAGCATCTGTGCAGCGCGTACGATCCAATAGTGGCGTGCAGCTAAATGTATAGTCGGTGTGCCACGCGCGCGCAGCAGTACCGGGTAGCGGCATTTCGATTTTCGAACGCTTGAACGGGAGGAGGGCTGCGAGCGTTTCACCTTGCCACACGGTCGCAAAGCGCAGGCTCGAATCGTGATCAATATTGTTGATTAGAGCGCGGGCATAACGCGGCGCGTAGTAGACATTGTCCTCGACCGACCGCGCGCACAAATCCTCCCAGGCCGGCGCAAGCGTCGGCAAAGCCTCGCGCCCGATGACCTCAGCGCGCAACCGCAGTTTCCTGTCCGGAACTTGCAGCATCGTGTCCATCCTGCACGCGCCGCTAACTGTGCTTCTGCGCGCCCGTTACACCGCCGTTTCGCAGGTAAATAGCAGGCAAGGACTACGATCTTCTTTATGCCGGAGTGCGCCGGGAGGCAGCATGGAAAACTAACCATTAACCGAACAGGGCTGTAGCGCGGGCTTGGTTGGCGAATGCCCCGACGATGGCGCAGGACACGCATGTCAGCGCGTTGGGCGGCATGGTTAACGCAACCACGCGCTATGCTCGACGAACCTTTGTTTAACTGTATTCGACGTAGGTTTGCTCAAATTGAGCCACACATCAGATTGAGCGGCGCGTTGATCTTTGGCTCAACACATTGCTGGCGCCGGCGCAGAACTCGGGCGTTGATGAACGAAAAAACGATAGAACGTGTGCTCGTGTTCGGCGATGACATGCGCATATTTTTGGCCGTAGTACGCTCACTCGGTCGTGCGGGCAAAGAAGTGCACGCCGCACCGTTCAACTGGAATGCGCCAGCACTGAAGTCAAAATACATTCATGTCGTGCATCCTGTGCCGCGCTATTCGGATAATCCGGACGCGTGGCGCTCCGCGGTGTCGCGAATTCTTCAGGAGCAAGCCTTCGATCTCGTCGTGCCGTGCTGCGACGATCGTTCGATTTTAGCGTTTCACATGCATCGCGAAGATTTCGTGGCCTATCGTATCGCGATTCCTAATCCAGCGAGCATGGACCTTCTGTTCGACAAGCAATGCACGCGCGAACTCGCTGTACAGTTAGGTATCAACGTGATGCCAGGCGCGCGATTGGGAGCCGGTGAAAATGGGCACGATCTCGTCGCGCGCTTCGGCTTGCCGCTCGTGCTCAAACCACGTCGTTCATATTGGACGGACAGGCTCGACGGCTGGGGCAAAGTGTTCATCGTCGAAACAGATGATGAGTGCATAAAGGTTCTCGCCAAGATTCAAGACCGGCCGTGTTATCTGGTCGAAGGTTATTTCGAAGGCGCCGGCATAGGCGTTTCTGTTCTTGCAGAAAATGGTACGATCCATCACGCCTTTCAGCACCGGCGTTTACGCGAGGGCTGGGGCGGATCGAGCTCATATCGGATCAGCGAGGCACTCAATCGCGAGCTCTATCACGCCTGCGAGAAAATTTGCGAATACACCAAATTTTCCGGCGTCTGCATGTTTGAGTTTCGCTGGAATGCGCAAAGCGAAACGTGGGTGCTGCTCGAAACCAACGCACGTTTCTGGGGCTCTTTGCCGCTACCGCTATCGCTTGGAGTCGATTTTCCTCGCTACCTATACGATCTGCTCGTGCACCAGCGCCGTCATGCGCCGGTGCAGTATGCGTTCGGCACAAGAAGCCGCAATATCGTTCTCGATGGCCTCAATCTTGTTAAGAGCATTTGTCGCATACGTCGCAATGAAATCGGCGCTTGGCTTGCAGAATGCGCGCGCTTCCTGCTGCAACCGGTCGGCTGGCTGACCGGACGTGAACGCTCCGATAGTTTTGTGCTCGATGACTTGCGCCCGGCTTTTGCCGAATGTGTCGCGCTGATGAAAAACATAAGTCAAAAGGTGACACGCAGCCGCAATGATCATCTGGCGCGCCGAAGCAGCGAGCAGACGGTTTAACAATGGCACAGCACATTCTCACGCTGGATGCAGGCCCTCAATTACTCGAGCCGGACGCTCATGCCGAATTGGTATCGGCGCGGTTAGCCGCCTCGATTCCGGAATTTTCGATCACGACCGATCTTAACTTGCTTGAAAACGAATGGCGCGCGTTTGAGCGCTGTGCCGATTGCACGCCGTTTCAAACATTCGACTGGCTCTCGAACTGGCAGCGCTGCATCGGTGCGCGCACGAGCGTAACGCCACTCATCGTGCTTGCACGCCAGTCGGGCGGCGAGCCACTGTTCATTTTGCCGCTCGCGATTGAGCGGGGCGGTAATTGGCGTCGCCTCACGTTCCTCGGTCACGAGCTGTGCGATTACAACGCGCCGCTGCTGGCGCCGGAATTCTCGTATGAGATGCCGGCTGCTGCATTCGCAGAGTTTTGGCAAGCCGTGCACGCGAAGATTAAACGCGACTATCAGCACGATATTGTTCTGTTGGACAGAATGCCGCCGGTGGTCGGCGAGCAGCACAATCCGATGCTCGCTATACGGACCATGCTCAACCCGTCGAGCGCACATGCTGCTGCGCTGCAAACGGACTGGGAGCAGTTTTATTCGCGGAAGCGATCGTCGGCAACGCGCCGGAACGATCGCAAGAAACGCAGAAAGCTCGCAGAATTCGGCGAAGTGACTTTTGTCACACCGGATAGGCCGGAGGAAATTCGAGACCTGCTCGCAAAGCTCGTTGTACAGAAGAGCCAGAGGTTTCGGCAGATGGGTGTGTCTGACCTGTTCGCAAAACCTGGCTACACTGAATTTTATGAGAGCGTTGCAGCCGATGCGCGCCCGCTCGTCCACGTCAGCGTTCTGCAAATTGGATCAACCTGCGCCGCCGTTAATCTGGGGCTTATGTTCCGCGGCTGCTATTACCACATTCTCGCCAGTTACGATGACGGCCCCTCGGCGCGCTTTGGTGCTGGCGCGGCTCATCTGCATGAGCTGATGCGCCACGCAATTGCAAACGGTTGCGCACGCTTCGATTTCACGATCGGTGACGAGGCGTATAAGCTCGACTGGTCCGATACCAAGCTCAATCTGCATGATCATGTGAGTGGTATTGGATTGTCTGGTCAATTGGGCGCGGCAATATTGACGGCGGCACTTCGGGCGAAAAGGTTTATAAAGACGTCGGAAGTCATTTGGAAACTGGTGTGCAGGCTGCGGTCTGCATTCGGCCGCTAACGCTCGGTTAGAATCTCGGTTTCCATCGTTACTGCCGTTATCAAGAACATTCAGTTCAGCATCGATATCCATAGCCGCTCATAAATGCGTATGCCAGACCAGATTTGGTGCTGGTATGAATGTGGGTGCGATGAGTGGACGTGGAAATTTGATTTCGCGCCTGTGCGCCATGAGCTTTTCTCACAGCCGCTTCTAGAGTCCGATCGGCTCCGATTGAATCGGTGCCGGGTTCCAGCCATCTACAGGCGCGAGCTGCTCAAGAAAGGGCGGCTGCACGAGCGGCTTATCTGGCCGGCCTGCAATCGCCGCGGCGATTGCAGCGGTGTTGCTGGCAAGGGCGCGGAATGTCCAGCAGGCTACGGATGCCGGCAAGTGTCTGGTGCCGATGCAGGCTGTGATCTAACATTCGACCTTGACATTCAAAACAAAGGTCGCCGGTTCGATGGTGTGGGGTAAAATTTTGGGCATCCCCGCAACGCTGGCGGTCCTCATTGGGGCGGCCGGCTATGTCGTGCTCGTGCCCAGTGAGGCCGATCGGCCACCGCCCGCGGGCATCGCCGAGCCCGCCCTCGTCGAGATACCGGTGCCATTTACGCATCGCTGGTCGAAGTCAACCAGCCATCCGCTGCTCGCGGCTGCGGCCATCGATATCGATGGCGACGGGCGTGACGAAGTATTTCTCGGCGGATCGGACGGGCAACCGGACGCGCTGCTTGCCTGGAGGGATGGCAAGCTGGTCGATATCGCCGCCGAAGTGGGTCTTGGCGACAATGAAGCGACCTATGGCGCGCTGTCGATCGACCTCGATGGTGACGGAAAAGTCGATCTTATAACAGCAGGTAATGCCGGGATCACCTTCTGGATGAACAAGGGCGGGCGTTTCGAACGCCGGCCCCTCGATATCAAGATTCCTGTGGGCGCCGTGCCGATGGCCGTTACCGCCGGCGACTTCGACCGCGACGGCAAAGTCGACCTCTACATCAGCATGTTCGTCGCGCCCACTTTGTTCCGGTCGCCGGTATTTAACGATCCCGCGCATGCCAAGCCGAACCTGCTGCTGCGCAATGACGGCGGTCTCAAGTTCACGGACGTTACGGACAACGCCACGGCCGGATTGCAGAACACGTTTACGGCCTCGTTCGTCGATCTCGACCGCGATGGCTGGCTCGATCTGGTGCTGGCTCAAAACACCGGCGAGATCGAAATTCTGCGCAACCTCGGCAACGGCAAATTCGCGCGGATAGATTTCCGTTCCGGTTATGGATTCTGGATGGGACTCGCCTTCGGCGACATCGATCAGGATGGCGATCTCGATATTTTCCTGAGCAATATCGGCAATTCGATCCCGGACTCGATCTTGAAGGGTGACCGGCGCGACGACCAGCGGCTGGCGAAAGAATGGCTGCTGCTGCGTAATGATGGCGGCTTCCGCTTCACCGATATCACCGTGGACGCTGGCTTATCCGGGTTTGGCTTCGCCTGGGGCGGGGTCTTTGAGGATATCAATTTCGATGGCGCTTTGGATTTGCTGGTCGCGCAGAACTACGTCAAATGGCCGGTGCACAGGCTGTTCAAGTTGCCGGGCAAGCTGCTGCTCGGAGCTCCGGGCGCGGGTATAAAATTCTTCACCTCGAATGCCGGCGCCAATATGAGTTATGGCCAGGTACCGCTGATCGTGGACCTCGACGGCGACGGGCGAAACGACATCTTGTGGGCAAACATGGACGGCCCGTCGCGGGCTTATCTCAACAAGACGGCTGGCCGTTTTATCTCTGCGCGTCTTCCCGATGTGCCGGCGAGCATTGGCGCGCGTATCAGGCTCGAAGGCGTGCGCGCGCCGGTGCATACATTCATTGCAGGCGAGGGCCTCACCTCGGATCGGACTACGCAATTCACATTCGGTTTAGCGAAGGATGGCCCGGCACCCACCGCGCTTGTCGTCGAATGGCTCGACGGAAAGGTCACGCGCATCGCGGCCCCGCCACTTAATAAGACGGTCTCCATAAGCGCTCCGTGAGCGTTTTCCGTTTCGCGCACGATTTTTTCCTGAAATCGTTTGTCACTGCGGACCAAATCCGGGGCCGGATTGTTTGGGATCGGGCGCCGACTCCCCGTGGAGAAAATCCCAGTGGCGGCTAGTCCCGCACCTGGGCGCCATGCACGTTCCCGCTTACGTGCTGCCGGCGTTCTCTACGATCCACCGCTCCGTCGGGCTCGGCGCCCAGGTAGCTCAGTGGTTAGAGACCGTTTGAGAATGGATTGTGTTGAAGCTTTCGGCGTGATTCAAGCTTGGGATGTGGACCCCAGCGAATCGTGGCCGGATGGCCGACATTGCGAAGAAAACCAAGCGATATCCGTCCGATCTGACGGACGAGGAATGGGAGCG
>CAMAWF010000108.1 GCA_945861895.1 Rhizobium sp. Q54 | reverse complement strand
GGCGGCCCGGTGATGACCCTGACGGGTCAATTCCCCCAGCGCTGCTGCCAGATCTTCTCGCCGATGGTACAGGAAATGCGCGGCGCGGCGGCCGAGGCCGGGATGACGCGCGGCTCAGGCTTAAGGCCCGCGATCTCCAGCACCAGCTTGGTGCGGGTCGCCTCGATGAATTTCGAGCGCTCCTTGATCGGGATCACGAACGCGCCCGGCCCGCCGATCACGCAGTCCTCGTAATAAATGTCGAGGTCGTCGATATCCATCATGCCGGAGCTTGGGCGCTTGAGCATGATCGGCAGCCCGTTGATGGTGATGCCGCTCGCCAGCACTTCGTCGCGTATGGTTGTGACCAGCGGGCCGTTGTTGTTGACGCCGTCACCGGACACATCAATCACCCGGCGCAGGCCGCGATAACCGCTGGCGTCGAACAGCGGCTTGGCAAACATCAGCGCGCCGGAAATCGACGTGCGTGACGCGCGGCTGTAAGGCGCGCGCGCGATCTCGGCCACGAACGCATCGGCCGATTCCGGCCCCTCGACCAGACGCCACGGCACGATGATCTGCCGGTGATGGGTGCCGGCCCACTCGAAATAGGTCACGGCGATCTTGCCGTTGATGCCGCCGCGCAGCGCATGGAGAAATTCGCGCGACGTGAAGGCCGTGATGTAGCCTTCGCGCTGGAGCGCCTGCTCGTCCTGGTCCATCGAATAGGAAACATCGACCGCGATCACCAGTTCGACATCGACCGCAACGGCATTGGGACTGCGGTCGGCGAGACGAAGCGCTGATCTCGGCGCCGCCAGCGCCCCGAACGCGGCAACGGCTATCGCAGCGAGGATGATGAGAAACCAGGCGCGCGGGCGCATTCGACCCCTCCCGTGGCAACGGCAAGAATACGGCAAGAATTAACAACAGGGAATGTTGGCATGGCGGCGCGGGCGGGAAAAGTCCGCCGGGGTCAGCTATCCAACGTTTCGGTCGATGCGATCTCGATGCCGAAACCGCCGATCCCGACATAAGTGCGCCGGCTCGACGACAGCAGCCGGATCGAGGAAATGCCGAGATCCTTGAGAATCTGCGCGCCGAGGCCGATCTCGCGCCACTGCCGCGAGCGCGCGGCTTCCGCGCCGCTGCCGGCATCCTGCGGGATATTAGTCACCGGCACGCCGGCGGTGCCGTCGCGTAAGTAAACGATGACGCCGCGCCCCTCGGCTTTGAAGCGCGCCAGCGCCGCGCGGATGGTCCTGGCGCCGCCGAACACATCGCCGATCACGTCGGCGCGATGCAGCCGCGCCAGCACGCCCTTGCCGTCGCCGATTGCGCCATAGACGAAGGCCATGTGATGCACCTTGTCGAACGGCGTGACGTAAGCATAGCCGCGCAGCGCCCCGATTTCGGAGGCCAGCGAAAATTCCCCCACTCGCTCCACCAGCTTGTCGCGCGCCTGGCGGTAGGCGATCAACTCGGCAATCGACACGCGCTTGAGGCCGTGCTTGTCGGCAAAGGCGGCAACGCCGGGTCCGCGCATCATGGTGCCGTCTTCGTTCATCAGCTCGGCCAGCACGCCGACCGGCGGCAAGCCGGCAAGCCGGCATAGATCGACGCAAGCCTCGGTATGCCCCGAGCGCATCAGCACGCCGCCCTCGCGCGCGACCAGAGGAAAAACATGGCCCGGCCGCACAAAGTCGGCGGCCCCGCTGTTGCCGTTGGCGAGCGCACGCACGGTGTTGCTGCGCTCTTCCGCCGAGATGCCGGTGGTCAGCCCATGCCGCACGTCCACCGATACGGTGAAGGCGGTGGCGAGCGGCGCGTCGTTGTTCGCCACCATCGGGTCGAGGTGCAGCCGCCGCGCGTGCTCGGCATCGAGCGGCGCGCAGACGATGCCCGAGGTGTTGCGGATGACGAAGGCCATCTTTTCGGGCGTGCACAGGGAGGCGGCGACAAACAGGTCGCCCTCATTCTCGCGGTCGTCGTCGTCCATGACGACCACGATCTCACCCTTGGCGAAAGCCGCGACCGCCGCATCGACGCGCTGGTGGGTATTCGGCACCGCTATCCTCAACAAGTCTTCACGCCGGGGACTTCTTGAACGGCCACGCCGTTCCCTCGCCGACCTGGCCGCGGTGGCGCAGATAATGGTCGGCGATCACGATCGCCATCATCGCTTCTCCAATGGGGACTGCGCGGATGCCGACGCAGGGATCGTGGCGTCCCTTGGTCGTCACCTCGGTGTCGTTGCCGTAGCGGTCGACGGTCTTGCGCGGGTTCAGGATCGACGACGTGGGCTTCACCGCGAAGCGCGCGACGATCGGCTGCCCGGTGGAGATGCCGCCGAGAATTCCGCCGGCGTGGTTCGACAAAAATATCGGCTTGCCGTCGTTGCCCGATGTTTCCCGATTCATGCGCATCTCGTCGGCATTATCCTCGCCGCTCATCGCCGCGGTGGCAAAGCCGTCGCCGATCTCGACACCCTTGACCGCATTGATGCCCATCAGCGCGCCGGCGAGATCGCCGTCGAGCTTGCCGTAGACCGGCGCGCCGAGGCCCGCCGGCACGCCCTCGGCCACGATCTCGATCACCGCGCCGATGGAGGAGCCGGCCTTGCGCACGCCGTCGAGATAGCCCTCGAAAAATTTCGCCTGCTGCGCATCCGGGCAAAAGAACGGATTGCGCTCGACTTCGTTCCAGTCCCAGCGGCCGCGGTCGATTCTGTGCGGACCCATCTGCACCAGCGCGCCGCGCACGCTCATGCCGGGCACGATTTTGCGCGCAACCGCGCCGGCGGCAACGCGCGCCGCGGTCTCGCGCGCCGAGGCGCGCCCGCCGCCGCGATAGTCGTGCAGTCCATATTTGACGTCGTAGGTGTAGCCGGCATGCCCGGGACGATACTTGTCCTTGATCTCTGAATAGTCCTTCGAGCGCTGATCGACATTCTCGATCAGCAGCATGATCGGCGTGCCGGTGGTGACGTCCTGGCCGCTGGCCTCGTCGCGAAATGTGCCGGACATGATCTTCACCGCGTCCGGTTCCTGTCGCTGGGTGGTGAAACGCGACTGGCCGGGACGCCGGCGGTCGAGATGGCGCTGAATATCGCCGACCACGAGGGGAATTCGGGGTGGACAACCATCGACCACGCAACCGATCGCCGCCCCGTGGCTTTCGCCAAAGGTCGTGAAACGAAAAAGATGGCCGAACGTGTTGTATGACATAGGGTTACAGCCGTTGCGGGTGTCGTAGCCCGCGACTTTGTGGCGGTCAAATGAGTGAATTTCCGCGCTGCCGGCACGCCGTTTCACCGTCCCGCGGTTCGCTTGCGGCATCCTGGGCTGAACAACCATTCATTTCGCTGAACGCCGATTAATGCGAAGCTGAATGTACGTTAAACTACGGAAATATAAGGGTTTTTCCCCAAATTGCGATTGCGGTCGAGCACCGAAACCGTTATGGACATGCCCGTTGGTCAGGGGGGCGAAAGGCCGGACGACCGAGACCCCAAGCCGGACAGTTCGACTGTCAGCTCCTGCCACGGGAAACGTATGAGGACTTCAATATGCGCCATATCACCGCTATCGCTGCCGCGTTCGGCCTTTTCATCGCCGTCAGCGCGCCGACCATCGCCGCTCCTGCCGATCAGGGCGTCGCGGGCATCGAATTCTCCGCCGCCGCCAAGAAGAAGCCGACTGCAGCTGCCTGCAAAAAGAATCCGAAGCTCAAGGGCTGCGCCAAGATGAGCAGCATTGACTCGACCGACTTCTCCGCCGCCACCAAGAAGAAGCCGTCGGCGGCTGCCTGCAAAAAGAACCCGAAGCTCAAGGGCTGCGCCAAGATGAGCAGCCTTGACTCGACTGACTTCTCCGCCGCCGCCAAGAAGAAGCCGACTGCGGCCGCCTGCAAGAAGAACCCGAAGCTCAAGGGCTGCCCGAAGATGTAATCCGGATCGCGGCTTGATATCCGCACAACGGATATTTTGGCGCTACCCATGACGCGGCCGGGCCATCAAGGGTCCGGCCGTTTCGTTTCAGGCGCAGCGCGCAAGTCGTTTCAAGCGTGACGCGTAAGACCGCCGCCGGAGAAAACGTAAACCACGCCTTGCGCGATATCGTAGAGCGGCGCAGCCGCGGCCGGCGTGATGCCGAGATGCGCGATCAGCGCCCGCGCAGTACCGCCATGCCCCGCCACCACGGCATCGCGATCGAGCCCGGCATACCAGTCCCGCATCCGCCATGAAACCGCTTCGTAGCTTTCCCCGCCCGGCGGCAAGAAGCGCCACTTGTCGTGTTCACGCGCCGCCACGCGGCCCGGATCGCGCAAACGCAACTCCGCGAGCGTGAAACCCTCCCATTCGCCGAAGGTTATTTCCGCAAGCTGCGGCTCGACTGCGTATTCCGATGGCGGCAGGCCGAGCGCGCCGCGCAACAGCTCCATGGTTGCGCGTGCACGGCCGAGTGGACTGGAAATATAGGCGTAATCGGCCGCCGCGCGGCCATCGCGCGCAAACAGATCGCGCAGGATCGTTCCGCAATGGGCGGCTTGCGCGCGGCCGCGCGCGTTAAGCGGAATGTCCCGGCGGCCCTGCAGGCGGCGCTCGGCGTTCCAGTCGGTCTCGCCGTGACGGACATAATAAAGCAGAGGCCGCGGCATACGCGGTTCGGCGGCCAAGCCCGCCTACTTCTTGGGGACAGCGATGTCGGGCGCGTCGGGATGCTTCATGCCGACGATGTGATAACCGGCATCGACATGATGAATCTCGCCGGTGACGCCGCGCGACATGTCGGAAAGGAAATATACCGCCGCGTTGCCGACTTCTTCCAGCGTGACGTTGCGCCGAAGCGGTGTGTTGTACTCGTTCCATCTGAGGATGTAGCGGAAATCGCCGATGCCGGAGGCCGCCAATGTCTTGATCGGCCCGGAGGAGATGGCATTGACGCGGATGTTCTTGGTGCCGAGGTCGGCGGCGATATAGCGCACGGATGCTTCCAGCCCGGCCTTGGCAATGCCCATGACATTGTAGTGCGGCATCCATTTCTCGGCGCCGTAATAAGTCAACGTGAGCATGGAGCCGCCCTGTGGCATTAGTTTCTCGGCGCGCTGGGCGATGGCGGTGAAGGAATAGCAACTCACCAGCATGGTCTTGCTGAAATTATCCGCCGTGGTGTCGACGTAACGGCCGTCGAGCTGGTCCTTGTCGGAGAACGCGATCGCATGCACCACAAAGTCAAGCGAGCCCCAGGCGGTCTTTACGGCGTCGAAAACCGCGTCGATGGTCGATGGGTCGGTGACATCGCAATGGCCGACGACGAGGCCGTCGACCTCTTCGGCGAGCGGCTCCACGCGTTTTTTCAGAGCATCGCCCTGGTAGGTGAAGGCAAGATCGGCGCCGTGGTTGCGGCAGGCCCGCGCGATGCCCCAAGCGATCGAGCGGTTATTGGCAACCCCCATGATCAGCCCGCGCTTGCCGCGCATGAGATCAGAGGTTCCCGGCATCGATGCACCCTGCTCCAGCCGGTACCCGCCGGCCGCTTCCCTATGGCACAGGGTTTTCGGACCAGCAAGCAACGCCGCCCGCGCACCAATCTCGGATGATCCGAGATGCGCACGGCCCCAAGCCTTGCCGTGCTCAAGCTGTCCGGTGCCCAAGCCGACGATGGCCGGCCCGCAGTTAGGCCCGGCGTTAACGGGTTTCCGGGAATAGCGCGCAGACCGCGGTGTTTGCTGTATTGATCAACAGTAACGGGTAAAGAGTAAATCTTGTCCTGCGCGCGGACCGCTACGCGATCCGGCCCGCAGACCGGATCGTGACAGGGGGTTCGATTGGCCGGATTCCAGCAAAGCGTTGAGGCGACGATACCCGCATTGCGGCGCTATGCGCGGGCGCTCACCCGCAACAGCGACACCGCGGACGATCTGGTCCAGGACACGCTGGTGCGGGCGCTGCGCTCGGAACATCTGTTTCACGGCGGCGACGTGCGCAGCTGGCTGTACACGATTTTGACCAATCTCAACCGCAACCGCCTGCGCTCGCTGGCGCGGCGGCCGTTCCTGATGCCGCTTGAGGATAACGACGCGCCCGATATGGCCGGGCCGGAAGCCGGCCAGCGCGATATCGAACGGGCGCTGGCCGGTCTGGTCGAGGATCAGCGCGCAGCGCTCCTTCTGGTCGTGCTCGAAGGCCTCACCTATCGCGAGGTCGCCGAAGTGCAGGGCGTGCCGATTGGAACCGTAATGTCGCGTCTGGCGCGTGCGCGCGTGCAGATCAAATCCTACCTCGATGGCGAGCGCCCGGCGCTGCGCCGCATAAAATGAAAACAAAGGTGAACCCATGATCGATCGCGATTCACCCGTGACCGAAGACGAGCTTCATGCCCATGTCGATGGTGAGCTTGCTGCCGACCGGCAGGAAGCGGTCGCTGCCTGGCTTGCGTCCCACCCGGACGCCGCCGCGCTGATCTTCGCATGGCGCGCGCAGGCCGAAGCGATTCGCGCCCGCTACGGCGCGGTGGCGGCCGAGCCGGTTCCGGAGCGTCTCAAGCTCGACAGGCTCGCCCGCAACGGACGCTCCTGGCGAGGCATTGCCGCGGCGGCGGTAATCGCAGCGTTCCTCGTTGGCGGATTCGTGGGCTGGATGGCGCGCGGGGCCTCGGCTGCCGCGCCGGACAGCTTCGAATTGCTGACCACGGAAGCGCTCACCGCGCACAGGCTTTACATCGGCGAGGTGCGCCATCCAATCGAAGTCGGCGCGAGCGAAAGCCATTTGCTGCCGTGGCTGTCGCGCCGCGTCGGCACGGCGCTGCGCGCGCCAGATCTTGGCGGCTTCGATCTCAAGCTGCTCGGCGGACGGCTGCTGCCGGGCATCAACGGGCCGGCGGCCCTGTTCATGTATGAGAGCGGCACCGGCGAGCGTTACACGCTGTTCTGCACGCGGCTCAAGGCATCGCGCACCGCCTTGCGCTACAATGAGGCGAACAATTTTGCCGCCGTGCATTGGGTGGAAGGCGACTATGGCTACGTGGTCAGCGGGCCGGCGGACAAGTTCCGGCTCAAGAGCATCGCCAAGGCCGCCTATGAGCAGATGGAAAACCGTCCGCCCGCGAGCAACCGCAGCTCGGCCGATCAACCCATGTCGCGGCGCGGATCGTAGGACTTTTCCTTCCGCCACTTGCGCATAAGTTCCTCCAGCGCGGCGTCGCCGTCTTCGGGCAGCACGATGCGCACCGTGGCGAGCAGATCGCCGCTGCCCGCGCGCGACGGCAGGCCCTTGCCCTTGAGGCGAAACGTGCGCCCGGAACTGGTTTGCGGCGGGATCGCCAATTCGACCGCGCCGTCGAGCGTCGGCACGCGCACCTTGGCGCCGAGCACCGCTTCGTAAAGCGTGATCGGCAATTCCAGCCGCAGGTCCGCGCCGTCGGGCGTGAACACCGGATGCGGCGCAATTGAAATCGTGATCAGCAAATCGCCGGCGCCACCCGGGCCGGGCGTGCCCTGCCCCTTGAGCCTGATCTGCTGTCCGCTGGCGAGCCCGGCCGGAATTTTCACCTCGACATCCTTGCCGGTCGGCAGCTGCACGCGTTTTTTCGCGCCCAGGACCGCTTCCGGCAATGTGATGGTGAGCGAGGCGGCGATGTCGCGGCCGGCATCGGCGCCGCCGAAATCTTCCGGCTCGAACGGCGAACCGGAGCCGCCGCGCGCGCCGCGGCGCGCCCGGCCTTGGCTGCCGGACCCTTGCGCGGCGGAACTTTGACCGCCGAACATGCCGCGCAGGATATCCTCGAAGCCGCCGCCGGCGCGGCCGCCGGAATGCGCAAAGCCGTCGGAACCCCAGGTGAAGGTTTCAAAATTACCTTCGCGGCCAGAGCCGCCGCCGGGGGCGCCATGCCCCTCGAAGCCGCGGAAGCGCGGCTTGCCCTCGCTGTCGATCTCGCCGCGGTCGAAGGCCTTGCGCTTGTCCTCGTCGCCGGCGATCTCGTAAGCGGCGTTAAGCTCGGCGAAGCGTGTCGCCGCCTGCGGGTCTTTTTTATTGGCGTCGGGATGCAGTTTCTTGGCCAGGCGGCGGAAGGCGGTTTTTATCTCGCCCGCGCTCGCACCCTTCGACACCCCCAGAATTTCATAGGGGTCGCGCATCCCTATCGACTCCAATTGAATCCCCAGCGCCGGACCCCGGCCGCTCCGCATCAATGTGGGGGGACGGACGCCCGGATGCAACGAGAGCCGGTCAGGATCGCTTCCAGGGCTTAAGCGAGCGCACTTCCCATTTGCCTTTGCTTTCGCGGCAGGCTTCGCCTTGCAGCCATGCTTCCGAGGCGCCGCGCACGTAACTGGCCAGAAAATCACGGCAGGTCAGGCCATCCTGGCTGTAGGCCGCCGCGATCGGGGTCACCGTGCCGCGAGCGCCGGTGCTGGGATTTTCCCACGGCATGCTGATGTCATTGCCGCCGCGGGTGAGCACTTCGGCGGCGGCCGCGCGCGTATAGGCAAGGTCGCCGTCGGACGGCAGTTCCACTTTGGCAACCTCCGAGCGGCCAATCGAACCGGTGTGGTCGGGTTTGACGTCGCTCTTGCTGAACATGTCCAGCGGAAGCGACAGGCTGCACCCGCCGCACGCTACGGCAAGCGCAAATGCGGCTGCTACCGCGAAGCCCCGCGCCGGCAGACAGCGCCATAGGCGCGGTTTGCCGGTTCCCCTATAAAGGGCCTGCCGGGAACGACGGGTCACCGGGCCGGCCAAACGAGCGCTCCGTAAAATGTCCGACACGGCTCCGATAGAACACCCAAGTTGGTTAACGAGTGGTGATTTCACCGAGGCTGACGAGCCCCTGCGGCTGTTTACCGCTTGGCTCAAGGACGCCACGGCGTCCGAGCCGCGCGACCCCACCGCCATGGCGCTTGCCACCGTCGATGCCGATGGGCGGCCGAACGCGCGGATGGTGCTGCTCAAGGGTCTCGATGAACGGGGTTTCGTTTTCTACACCAACACAGCCAGCCAAAAAGGGCAGGAATTGGATGCCCGCCCCGAGGCGGCGATGGTGTTCTATTGGAAATCGCTCAACCGGCAGATCCGCGTGCGCGGGCCGGTGGAACATGTCACCGGCGCGGAAGCCGATGGCTATTTCGCCACCCGGCCGAAACAGGCCCAGATCGGCGCCTGGGCAAGCAAGCAATCCACCCCGCTGGAGAGCCGCCTGGCGTTCGAAAAAGCAGTGGCGCTCTATGCGGCGAAATACGCCATCGGCGAGGTGCCGCGGCCGCCGCTTTGGTCGGGCTACCGAATTGTACCAATTCTAATCGAGTTCTGGCACGACCGGCCTTTCCGGCTGCACGACCGCATCGAGTTCCGCCGCACGGGCCCGGATGCTGCATGGATCAAGACGCGGCTTTATCCGTGAGATAGCATCGCGACCGGAAACCCATTTACATGCCGAGTTCGTCCAGCAACCAGCCGCGCCGCACGCTGCTCCTCACCGGGGCGAGCCGCGGCATCGGCCACGCGACGGTCAAGCGCTTCTCGGCCGCAGGCTGGCGGGTCCTCACCTGCTCGCGCCATCCGTTTCCGGAGAACTGCCCGTGGGAGGCCGGCCCGGAGGATCACATCCAGGTCGATCTCGCCGACCCCAAGAACACCGACGACGCCATCGCCGAGATCAAGCGCCGGCTGCCCGACCGCTCGCTCGATGCGCTGGTCAACAACGCCGCGATTTCGCCCAAGGCCGAGAACGGCAAGCGGCTTGGCTCGATCGCGACCGCGCGCGAGGTCTGGAGCCACGTCTTTCAGGTCAATTTTTTCGCGCC
>CAMAWF010000107.1 GCA_945861895.1 Rhizobium sp. Q54 | reverse complement strand
GCGGATGTTGCGCGCCCTCGCGTCGTCGGGATTGAGGCGGATCGGTTCGCGCCCGGACACCTTGGTCGCCTGCGACACCGGCCCGGGATCCATCTGGCTGTGTAGCCGCCCACGCGGCTGATGCGTGACCAAGTGAATCGGCCAGCGTTCGGCCTGCGCGCTGCCGAGCCACTCGGCCGGCGGAATCCAGGTCGGCTGCGATGGGCAATCGTCATAGCCGAATGCCGCGATGGTCGCGGACTCGATCTCGATCTTTCCCGACGGCGTTTTCAGCGGATGACGCTGCGGATCGTTGCGGAAGTCCTCGAACAGCACGAAGTCGCGCGTCGGCTCCGGCAGCTCGATGAAGCCGTCCGCCCAGAACTGCTGAAACGACGGCAGCTCGACGCCCTTCTCCGCGCAACCCGTGCGCACTTTGTCGTAGACGAACTGGCACCACTGCTGCTCGTTGCGGCCTTCGGTGAACGCCTGCTCGTAGCCGAGCCGCGCCGCCAGCGCGCGGAAGATATCGAAATCGTTCCTTGCCTCGCCGACCGGCGCGATCGCGCGGTGCATCGCCAGCACGAACGGATCGCGCGACGAGCCGCCGACATCGTTGCGCTCCAGCATCGTGGTTGCCGGCAGCACGATGTCGGCGTGCTTGGCGGTCGGATTCCACCAGCTCTCATGCACGATGATGGTCTGTGGCTTCTGCCAGCCGCGCCGCAGCCGGTTGAGGTCCTGATGATGGTGGAACGGATTGCCGCCGGCCCAATACACCAGCTTGATGTCGGGATAGGTTGCGCGCTTGCCGTTGAATTCGAATTCGGCGCCGGGATTGAGCAGCATGTCGGCGATGCGCGCGACGGGGATCGAGGCGCGCGCCGGATTGGCCGGCAGCGAGCTTTCCGGTCCCGGCAGGTCGGCGCGCGGCGTCCCGGTGCCGTTCATCGAGCCGTGGCCGAAGGCGAAGCCGCCGCCGGGCAGCCCGATCTGGCCCAGCATCGAGGCCAGCGCGATCGACGCCCAATAGGGCTGCTCGCCATGATGCGCGCGTTGCAGCGAGAACGAGCAGGTGACTAGGCTGCGCGTCGCAGCCGCGCGGCGCGCCAGACCGCGGATCGTCTCGGCCGGCACGCCGGTGATCTCGGAAGCCCATTCGGCGGTCTTCGGCGTGCCATCGTCCGCGCCGAGCAGCGAGCGGGTGAAAGCGTCGAAGCCGACGCAATGCCGCGACAGGAAATCGGTATCGTGGCGCTCCTCGGTCAACAGCGTATGCGCCATCGCCAGCATCATGGCGGTGTCGGTGTTGGGCCGGATCGGGATCCATTGCGCGCCGAGGAAGTCCGGCGCGTCGGATTGCAGCGGGCTCACCACCACGAATTCGATGCCGGCCTGCTTCGCGCGGCGCAGCCACGGCTCGAGCGCATGCGCGCCGGCGCCGCCCGAGGTGATCTGGCCGTTCTTCATCGCCAGACCGCCGAAGGCGATCATCAGCCTGGTGTGCTTGACCACCGAGGCCCAGTCGGTGACCTTGCCGGTGACCGGCGAGAACGTGCCGATGACGTGTGGCAGGATGAATTGCGCGCTGCCCCATGAGTAGTTGCCGACCTGATCGACGCAGCCGCCACCAAGAAACACAAACCGCCGCGTCAGCGTGCGGGCGTGATGCACCCGCCCCGCCGAAGACCAGCCGTAGGAGCCGCCGAAAACAGCGGTGGGACCGCCTTCCCCGCGCACCCGGGCGAGTTCGCTTGCCACCGTGTCGAGCGCCTCGTCCCAGGAGACCTCGCGATAGGCGTCGTGGCCGGTGCGTTCGCGGCCCTCGCGCCAGCCCTCGCGGATCGCCGGACGGGCGATGCGCAACGGCGAGTGCACCATCGTCGGGATCGCGTCGAGCATCGATGATGGCGCCGGGTCGCGCACAAACGGCTCGCAGCCGACCACGCGGCCGTTCTCGACCAGCGCCGTGAACGCGCCCCAATGCGCCAGCGATGGATAGCGCTCGACGGTCATCAGGCTGCGCGCTCGCCCTGCGCCCGCGGCGAACTGCGCAGCAGGTCCATCAGCTTGCGCACGGAGCCCAAGTCCTCCAGCCGGTTCATCGCGTCGATCGCCTCATTGACCTGCGAGTCCGACAGCACGCCCTTGGCATAGGTGCGGAACTTGCCTTCGATCTGCGCGCGCGACAGCGGATTCTCGTATGACCCGCGCGGATGATCGCTGCGCGACGACAGCTTCGAGCCGTCGGCCATCTCGATCTCGACGCTCGCCTGCACGCCGGTCAGCGACGGATCGGGCTGCACGTCGACCTGCTCGGCCGCAGCCTTGCGGATTTTCGGGTCGTCGTAACGCGCCGGCTCGAACTGCGCGAGCGTCAGCACCTGGTCGTGCAGGATGATGGCGGCGGTGTAGTGCGCCGAGATCAGCGCGTCGAACTTCGCCTTGTAGCGCGCGAGCTTGCCGTGCAGGTCGAATACGGTCTGGCTCAAGCCGACGCGAAGTTTTTTGACTTTATCCGGATTGATCTTGTGCTTTTCGACCAGATCGAACAGCGCCGTGTTCATCCCCTGGGTCGAGGACGCCGACGGCCACAGCCGCAGCGCGATCTGCTCCGCCTCCCAGCGCGTGCCGAGATCGGCGGTGACCACTTCGGGCTTGCCGCCGTTGGCGTAGCTGTTGAACAGCCCGCCGTCCTTGGCGGTGAGGAATTCCTTGGTCGCCAGGAATTTCTGCTCGGCGAGCAGCGCCGCCATCAAGCCGGACAGCGCGCCGCGGCACTGGTGGAATTTCACCGTCGGCGTGCCCCAGGCGGCAAACGTGCCGGCCGACTGGCTGCCGGCGAGACCGAACGCCTTCGCCATGGTCTCGGCGTCGAACCCGAGCAGCCGGCCGACCGCGGCCGCGCCGCCGAACGGTCCGAGCACGCCCGGCCCGTGCCAGCCGCGGGCGCGCATGACTGGATAGTCGATGCCGACGCCGATCCGGGTCGTCGTCTCGAATCCGGCGGCGAGCGCGACCAGCAGATCGCGGCCTGAGCGGCCATCACGCTCGGCGATCGCCAAGGCCGGCGGCACCACCTCGGGCGTGACGTGGGTCAGCGTCGAGCGGTGGATGTCGCACATGGTGACGGCGGTGATCAGGTAGCCGTTGAGCAGGGTGGCGCCGGCGAGCGACAGCTTGTCGCCGCCAAGCACCGTGCTCTCGCGGGAGTCCGCCAGCGCCGAGGCCAGCGCCCCGACCTGCTCGGTCTCCTCGCCCTGGTGGCCGGCGACGGCGCAGGCGAGCGTGTCCAGCAGCAGGTTCTTGCAGTGCTCGCGCACCCGCTCCGGGATGTCGTCGTATCGCAGCGAGGCTGCGAATTGCGCCAGCACTTGCGTGGCTTCACCCGGCATGGGTCGCTCCTTTTTCGAGATATCTGGTTGTTTGCAGGGTAGCTGCTGGGCGCGCCGCCTTGCAATCGGCAACGGCCCCTTTACCGGCTGGCGGCATCGCGTGTATTGCGGGGCTGATCGGCTCGTAGCTCAACTGGATAGAGCACCAGACTTCGAATCTGGGGGTTGGGGGTTCGAATCCCTTCGAGCCGGCCACTAACTCTTTGACTAGATTCAACAATTTCCGCGCGGTTTTCGGACGCTTGCTAGATTTTGTTGTGGGGTAACACCGGGGTAACACCGGTTCATTTTTCCCTACCGCTTTTTGACGTCACAGCCATTGAGATCAAACGCGGTGTCCATCACATTTTATGCAGCTAATTTCCCAAAACATACATGAGCGACAAGCGCATGCTTCGTTGGAACGATTGTCAGTAGTTCTTCCGTTAATCGTAGGGTGGTCCAACCCAAACACCCATGCCCCCCCGTTTCCAAAAGGGGTGGGAAGTACAGAGTGTGGAGCGTCGCGATAGCTCAACTGTGCACCTAAATCAGTGTTGTTTGAGAAAGGTGAATTTGACGATGCTGCGACGACTGCTTCGTGACTGAGTGGTTGGAATGCGTAGAATTTGATACCGCCTGAGCATATTGGATTTCCGAATCTTTCAGAATGTGGTCGCACCGGTAGATGCGGTTGGCGTAGCAATTGTGGTGGGCGAGTTCTTCGCTCCGCCGAGCATCCATTTTTCCCCCGGATGGCCGCCCTTTGACTGATTGCAGGTGCCGCATGAGGGAACGAGGTTGCGGGCATTATGGAAGTACCCGGAGGGGCGATTGTTTTTTACGAGAGCAAAGAAGTGATCGAGGTCGGAACTACGCGCCCCGCAATAGGCACATTCGTCTGGATGAATGCCGACGATTTCGAGACCAACGCGGAGGTTCGCAATATCCGCGCTTCTTGGGATGATCGCCTGTACGAAAATAGACGCGAGCGAAGTGATCCGGTTTGTGATCTTTGGCTTGGTCGGCATTCGACTATCCCCAGCCCTTCATATTGTCATCATGCGGCATAGTAGATTGTTCGTATGCAAGTGTGGAAATGTCGGAGCTCTTTGTGCATGTCAGGAGCAGGATCGCGCACACCGAGCATCCAACAAGCCGGAGACGGCTTTTATCGTATTTCATGCACAGCTCGTTCCTCGCTGTCGGTCCGGACCAAACGACGTAATACGGCTGTCAAGAATAAAGCTAAGCACGCGTACAGGGGATGCGAAAGCAGGGAAAACGACGGCCACTGTCGCCCTGCTGTCTAGTCTCCATCGGTGAGACGGTGAGTGAGGTTCGGGGATCGGCCCACTCCTAGCCAAGAAGTAGAGTTTTTATTTTTTGGGAGAGCAGCAATGACGCACGTCATGTTCGATGAAATCGAAAACATGTTGGCGACGATGGACATGCTGGCGATTATCGCGCCGCGCGTGAAGCTGCGCCGCCAGCAGACCCTGTGGAAGTGGATAGTGGTGGGAGCGCACGACGCGCTCCAGGGCGCGCTGGTATGCGCCGTGAATGACACGACAGGGACGCGTGTTCTCAGCAAACGATCCGCCAAGGAGATGCTGAATTGGCTGGAGGATACGTCCCAGAAATTCCCGGGCGAGTTCATGGCTCACTTTGACATGCTGCTGAAGCGTTCGAAAATAAAATTGGCCGCCCAGGATCGAAGAGACGTGAAGAAGCTGCACGAGTTTCGAAACGACTTTGTCCATTTCACTCCGAAGACGTGGGCGATCGAAATGGCCGGATTGCCTCGGATCGTCGGCTGTGCGTTGCGTGTAGCCGCCGAGCTGATGCAGCAAGGACAAGTGCAGATAAAGATGACCGGCAACAAGAAAAGACGGCTGCGCGAGCGCGTGGAAGCGATCAATATAGCTCTGAGGACTTAAAGCTGCTTGAGCTTGTCCATGAACGCCGCCATTACCTTGGCGTTCGTCTTGAATATTTTGGTGGCGGCAAAATGCTGTTGGACGTCATTTTTTATTTCGGCTTCGCTCTTAAGATTTGGTGGGCTGCCTGCGGCCCATTTGCGCGCAGGATGGAGTACGTCCCAAGGAGACTGAGGATGCTGGCGCGTGACGGAAGCGTCGCCATGCTTTCCGAAGCCCTGCAGGATTCTCATCTCCTTGTTCCAAACGGGCTTGAATAGGGCGATGAGATAGTCTTCGGCCTGAGTTTCCGCACCGCTGCGAACCACGAGGGTGCGACAATCGAAGTCATTGACCGACAGTGTAGTCGTTGCCTTTTCGAGGTTGCGCCGATGATACAGGACGCGGCCGGTGAGGCGGTCACCTTGATCGATAGGCGTGGCTGCATCTCTCGACGCCGGGTCTGCCTGGCCGACATAGATCGGCGTTTCGGTCCCTGAGATCGGCTTGTAAGGCGTGAATGGTCCTTTGTAGTAGAAGGCGTATACGCCGGAGCCGTAAAAACTCTTTAGATAGGAAAGCGGGACGCGCGGCTGAGCGACAAGGGCAAGGGCGATGAAGCGGCCGATGGTCGAGGGGTTCGCTGCGTCGAATACCGCTTTTGGCTGGTCGATAGGATCGTAGGCGCGGCGCAATGTGTCGATGCGCTTTGTAACGGCAACTAATCCGTTATCGATAAGTTTGCGGGCATGAGGGGAAGCGGTCGAGGAGCTGTGTTCTGCGGCGAGTCTATCGAGAGCAGCACTAATGTCCGCGAGGGTGTGAGAGAGGCCGGCGTATTTACCGCCTTTGGCCATCTAAATGCGCTCGTACGTTCGATGCGACCACTTGGGCCAATTCGACGGGAACGGCGTTGCCGAGCTGTCGCATGGTCTCGGTCCAGGAACCGTGGAATCGGAAATCGTCGGGGAACGTTTGCAGCCGCGCGCTTTCGCGTACGGTAAGATAGCGAACGGCGCCGTTGGGCAGCGCGATCATGTTTTCACCGCCGGGCACGCCATGAACACCGGCCTTCAGGGTCTTGGCGGGTAGATCGAGCGAGCTGCCGGTATGGCCCGGGTATGAACGGGCGCCTTCTTGGAGCTTGTGGTTGAAGACTTCCTTGCTGCCCTTCACGGTCGGCTCCGGAAGCCCCTCGATGGCGTCGCGAGTGGTGCGCCATGCCTTCAGGTCGGCCGGAGCAGGCAGAAGACGAGCCCGTGCTTCATCCCGCGCGGAGACGATGCGTTCCTTTTTTGGAACGCGGTGGCGTTCCCAGTATTCGCCGGTGACGACCTTCTCCCAGAGGAGAGTGTCGAGAGCGTGGGTCTTCTCGGGGAAATGCCACTCGATCCCAAGATCGCCCCGGAAGCCGACAAAGAAGACGCGCTCGCGCTTCTGCGGAACGCCGAAGTTGGCAGAATTCAGAACACGGCGCACGACTCGGTAGTGAAGACCGGTCTGAGCCTTCTTGCTGGTGTGATGTTGCTCAAGTCTCGCGAAATGATCGCTCCACTCCTCGTCGGCTTTCCTTTTGATCGGCGGATAGGTGAGCTGGAGATAGATGTACTCGTAGTAGTTCGCGAAGGCTTGGCGTGTCAGGCCCTTCACGTTCTCGAAGATGAAGGCCTTCGGGCGCACTTCACGTGTCGCGCGGACGGCCTCGGACCAGAGGTCCCGGCTGTCTCGATACGCCGCGTGCTTTCCACCTAACGAGAAGGGCTGACAAGGTGGGCCACCGGAAACGAGGTCTACGTTATCGCGATAGTCGAGGAAGTCGACCTTGTGAACGTCCTTGGCGAGTAGCTTCCATGATTTGATCAGCGGATGCTTCGCGGACTTGTTCTCGCGGATGGTATCGCAGCAGTACGGATCGCGCTCGACCACGGCCTCCGTTTTGAAGCCGGACAGAGCGACGCCCATGCCGAGACCGCCGGCGCCGGCGAACAGTTCAATGGCGCGGGGTGCGCGTTTTCGGCTTGGTGCTTTTTGAGCGGACATATGCTGGTTCGCGGGGTGGGCCCAGGAATTTCTTGACCCGACGAATCAGTTGCATTTTATCCCGTAGTTCGCATTCCCAAAGCGTTAAGACACGCCAACCTATCCCCAGCAATTCGACCACGTTCCGCTCGTCGCGGGCGCGGTTGCCTTCGAGCTTCGGGAGCCAGAAGTCCAGGCGGGACTTGGGTAAGCGAGCCAGCTTGCACTCAGGATCAGGGTGGAGGTGAAAAAAGCAGCCGTGCACGAATATGACGGCTTTGCGGCTTGGGAACACCAGATCGGGGCGGCCAGGCAGCTTTCGACTGTGTAGGCGATAGCGATACCCGAGCCCGTGGACGATACGACGGACAGCCCATTCTGGACCCGTGTCCTTGTGCCGGACACGGGACATGCGCTCGCTGCGTTGAGCCGGGGATAGCGTAGCCATATCAGGGCATGAAAATTACACGAATTTCAAGAATTAACATGGTTCGGTTTGATTGCGACTTCGCCTACAACGCGCAGCGACCTCGCAAACGGCTCAAAACACGAAATGTAAGAGACTAAGGCATCTCTATCGCAAACAAACTTTTGCGCGGCTCATTTCCGGCCACGTTTCCTTGCCTTGCCGCCCTGGAATTGGATGGCGTAGCGTTGGACAATATCCCCCGCTCGGTTCATATCTTGCCCCCTTATCCACACTCGGTAGTTTGCGCCCGCCGGCCTTCCCCGGCAGCGAGCGCACGCCGACGCTGGCCGAGCTGCAGGAAATCCAGAAGCGGCTGACTGACGCAGGATTCGACACTGGCGGAATCGACGGCCGCGTCGGCAACGACACCATGCTGGCGGTGCGCAATTATCAGCGCAAGGTCGGGCTGCAGCCCGCCGACGGCTATGCCGGGCTGACGGTGCTCGCGCGCTTGCGCCAGGGGCCGTGATCGGAGTCACTAGCCTTCGTCATGGCCGGGCTTGTCCCGGCCATCCACGCCTTGCGACAGGCAAGAAAGGCGTGGATGCCCGGCACATAGGCGAGCGAAGCGACGCCGTCCTTCCGACGGCTATGGCCGGGCATGACGGCGGAACGTGTTGGCTAAATCTTAAAGCTCTCCAAGGTCGAGGGGTGGAACAGCTCCTCGGCCTTGAGCAGCCGCGACGACAGGCCCTGGGCGTGGTGATGGCGCAGGAACGTCTCCAGCGTCTTGCGGTTCGCCTCGAAACCGTAGGGCCAGAAATCCTCGCCCATCAGCTCGCGCGCCTCGCTCAGCCGCTCCTCGACGAACGGCATCGTCACCTTGGTTGCCGCCGTGTCCAAAAGGTGCGCCACTGCCGCGGCCTTCGACTGCTCGAACGCCTTCTGCACCGCCGCCGGCAGCCAGGGATGCTTGTCGACCAGCGTACGGCGAATGCCGATCAGGTGCATGATTGGGAAGATCTTGGTGCGCTTGTAATAATCCTTCGCCGCCGCGACCGGATCGCGGAACAGCCAGCCGATGTTCTTCGAGGACACCGCAGGCGCGCGCGGCGCCATGAAGCCGTCAATCTCGCCCTTGGCGAGCAGCTCGGAGATGGTCCTGCCCTCCGGCGCGTTGTCGAGCCGCACGCCCTTCGGCAGCTTGATGGATATCTTCTCCGGCCGGCCGGCGTGTTCGATGCCGCCGCGAATCCAGTGGATGTCCTTCGGCTTGACGCCAAAATCGTCCTCCAGGATGGAGCGCGCCCAGACGTTCGCGGTGAGCTGGTACTCCGGCAGGCCGACCTTCTTGCCCTTGAGGTCCTGCGGCTTCTTGATCCGGTCGGTGCGCACGTACATCGAGGTGTGGCGGAACATCCGCGACACGAACGCCGGCACGCCAACATAGGGGCAATTGCCGGCCGCCGTCTTGACCGTGAAACTCGACAGCGAGCACTCGCAGATGTCGAAGTCCTCGCTGCGAAAGGCGCGGAAGAAGATTTCCTCCGGCGGCAGGGTCATGAACACGGGATCGACCCCATCGATCTGCACCGCGCCGTCGATCAGCGGGCGGTTGCGGTCGTAGTCGCCGATCGCAACGGACAGATTGAGCTTGGACATCGTTGTTTTCCAATGTTGGCCGGGACCCATTTGCCCTGCCGCTCTGCGTTACGCAAGCCGCAGACGCGCGATCAGGCGCGGGCTCACTGTAATTTTCCGACTTCCTGTTCCAGCAGCGACCAGCACTTGGTGCCGAGCCGTTCCTTCCAGGCGGCGTAGACGCCGGCGAGCCTGGCGCGGAACGCCGCCTGATCGACCTCGTTGAAGGCGATGCCCTGGGCGGCAAAGCGCGTGCGCAGTTCGGTATTTCGCGCGGCCTGTTCGATCCGCTGGCGGCGCACGTATTTCGCCGCATTGCGCTCGATCACGCTCGCAATGTCGGCCGGCAGCTTCTTCCAGGTCGGCAGGTGCGCCATCAGGTTGAAGCCGGACCACATGTGATTGGTCAGGCTGACGTATCTTACGAAATCATCGAACTTGAACCCCTCCATGATCGCCAGCGGATTTTCCTGGGCGTCGATCTTGCCGTCGCGCAGCAACGGATAGATCTGATTGACCAGCGTCGAGACCGGCTCGGCGCCGAACGCCTTGAG
>CAMAWF010000106.1 GCA_945861895.1 Rhizobium sp. Q54 | reverse complement strand
CGCACCGAAATCCTGACCTGAAAATTGGGGGTTATTCGTTTTGCGTCCCACCAAAATCGCCCGTGCCGCCGGCACCGGGGCCAGCGTGCCCGTCCTCGATATGCGCAAAGCAATTCGCCGCGGTGACGACGCGCGCCGCGCCGTGCGAGACCTTCACCTCGCGCGCGGCTTCGGCGCCGAAATAGCGCTTGACGGTCGGAATGCCGCGCGCATTGGCGATGTCGCCCACGTCGGTCGGCTCGATGCCGAGAATGCGGTGGCCGCCGTTCTGGAAATTCGAGATTAGCGTGCCGTCGTTGGAGCCGATGTCGACGATCAGATCGTCGGGTTTGAGCTTCAGCATCGCCGATGATTCCGCATACAGCTCGGCGAAATTGTCGCGCAGCAGCTTGGTCATGCCGCTGGTGTAGGGATATTCCGGCAGGAAAATAATGACCGGATCGACGCAGCTGCCGAGCTGCACCAGCTCGCATTTGCTGCAATGAAGGAGATTGGTGGGGAACCACGGCTGCTGGCGCGGCTGTTGCCCGATCGGCACCATCTGGTTGACCGGCGGCATGTAGCCGAGCGAAAGCACGTCATCGAGCGGCGCGTGGCCGCAGATCTGGCAGCATTCGACCGCAACGCTGGCGCCGGTGCCGGCGGCGCGCGCGACTTTCATCGCACGCATAAGCGGGCCTCCTGCCGGCGTGCGGCGCGATTATTTTTTCGGCGCGAGATCGCCATGCTTCCAGTACCAGTCGAGGGTGGGCGGCAAGCCGTCGTCAAGCAGCACGCGCGGCTTATAGCCCAGCCTGGCGAGCTTAGAAACATCCGGGCAGCGCCGCGGCGTCGAGCCCGCCGGCGCCGCCCCGGCGATCAATTTGAGCTCATGCCCGGCATGGCGGGCGATGCGCCGCGCCAAGTCCGCGACGCTGACTTCCTCCGCGGTGCCGACGTGGTAGATGCCGAGATGCTCGCCGCGCTTGCGCATGAGTATGACGCCGGCGATGAGATCGTCGATGAAGCAAAAGCTGCGTGTCTCCTCGCCCTCGCCCTGGATTTCGAACGGCACGGGTCCTGTGGGGTGCTTGCCGATCGCGGCGCGCAGGCGCAGCGCGAATTGTGGGATCACGTGCTCGAAGCCCATGTCGGGGCCGTAGACATTGTGCGGGCGGAAAATCAGCACGCGCTCGAAATATTTCCGGCCGTAATTGATCGCCATCAATTCGCTGATGATCTTGCCGCCGCCATACGAAAAGCGTGGATTTTGCGGATCCGGCACGACCAGCGGTGCGCTTTCGTCGGTCGGGATGCGCGGCGGCGTCTGGTAGACCTCCGAGCTGGAGGCCAGCACCAGCATGCCGACATTGTTGCGCCGGCAGGCATCGATCACGTTGACCATGCCCTTGACGCCGACGTCGAGTACCAAATCTGGCGCGTTGTAAAAAAACTCCGTGCCGTTGACGAAGGCGAGGTGATGCACCTCCTCGATGCCGCGCATGGCGACGTTCACCGCCTCGGCGTCGCGGATGTCGCCGCCGATGAATTCGATCTCGTTCTCGATGCCGGCGAGCCGGCGCGGGCTGCCGCGCGAATTGTCGTCGAACACGCGCACGCTCGCGCCGCTGCCGAGAAGCGCCTTCACCAGGCCTGAGCCGATGAACCCGCTGCCGCCGGTGACCAGCACGCGCCGCTTGCTCATCGGGTGGCTTTCGCAGAAATCGTATCGGTGGGCATGATCCCGGATCCGGTCAAAGTGCGTCGCGCGAATACATTTTTGGTATTATAGGATATTCATGGTGTACATACGCGTTGCATTCCACAAATAGACGCTGGCACAGCAGAATGTCCCCTCCCGACGGTCATTCAAATCCAACGCCAATTGCGTGGTTTGGCCCTCACCTGACGGGCGGGGAGATCGGCCGGCTGCGCGACGTTCTCGACCGTCAATACATCAACGACGGTCCGCTGGCGCGCGAGTTCGAGCGCCGGATCGCGGCCATTGTCGGGACTCGTCATGCGGTAGCCGTCTCCAGCGGCACGGCGGCCATCGCCTTGGCGCTGATGGCAGCCGGCATTGGCGCGGGCGACGAGGTGCTTGTCCCCGATCTCACTTTTGCCGCCACCGCCAACGCCGTGCGGCTGACCGGCGCAAGCGTCAAGCTCGTCGATGTCGAACCGGTTCGCTTCGGCGTCGATCCGGACGCCGTCGGGGCCGCGATCGGGCCCAACACACGCGCGCTTGTCACCGTCGACGTGAACGGCCGCGGCGCCGACTACCGGCGGCTCGAGTGCATATGCCGCGATTCCGGTCTCGTGCTTATTTGCGATGCCGCCGAAGCGCTCGGCTCGCGCTACGCCGGCCGCATGCTCGGTTCTTTCGGGCTTGCGGGCTGCTTCTCGTTTTCCGCCAACAAGACGATCACTGCCGGCCAGGGCGGCATCGTCACCACCAATGACGATGCCGTGCATGACCGTTTGCGCGAACTCAAAGATCAGGGCCGCCGGCACGGCGGCACCGGCGGAGACGATCTGCATCCCGTGATCGGCTTCAATTTCAAGTTCACCGACTTGCAGGCCGCGGTTGCGCTGGCGCAATTGGACGCGCTGGAGCAACGGCTCGCGGCTGCCGTGCGCCGCGACAATCTATACGCTGAACGTTTGGCCAATCAGCCGGGATTGAGTCTGCCGCCGTATTCGGAGCCCGGCGAAGTGCGGCAATGGACCGACGTGCTGATCGAAAATCGCGCCGGTGTGTGTGCCGCGCTCGATGCCGCGAAGATCGGGCATAGAGCCTTCTGGCTTCCGCTGCACCGGCAGGCGCCCTACGCCGCAGACGAACGAAAGTTTCCCCACAGCACCGATATTTCCCGCCGCGGGCTCTGGCTTGCCTCGCGCTTCGATCTCAGCGAGGCCGATTTCGACCGCATCGGTTCGGTGATCGTGGCTGCGCTCCGGCGGTGACGCAATCGCGAGGGCATCAACGATCGTCTTTGACCGGGTAACCGAGCGCTTCGGCATAACGCAGCATCTTTTCCCGCGGCCGCGATTTCAGCGGCTTTGCCGGAACCCCGATATAAATGGTCCAGGGCTCCGTGCTTATGGTCACCAGCGAGCAGGCGCCGACGACCGATCCTTCGGCCAATGTCACGCCAGGCATGATGACGACATTGGTGCCGACATTGGCGAAGTCGTTCATAGCGACGGGGCCAACATCGACTGCGTCCTTGTATTTCTCAGGCACCGCGGCTGATCCCATCAATCCGTCCCCGTTATACCGGTCGCTGACGCAAATGATCCGGCAGCCCGCGGCCAGGTTGGTGAAACGCCCCATTGTAAAAAGACCCTTGGCTCCTCCGATGATCGACACATAGGGGCCAATATGAGCGTAGTCTCCTATGTCTGCCGCCGTTGTGATAAAAGCCGTATCGATGGCCACGTGATTGCCGATGCGAACAAGGTTCGGCCGGCGAATTTCCGCATAAGCACTAATCACCACATCGTTCCCAACCGACTTCAACAGGCTATAGTCGTACTGCGGCATCATGGCGGCGCGCTCCAACGCTGGTCTTGGGAAAAATACCACGGAACATGACGACCGATAGCATAACAGCCAATACCTGTACCCGCGCGACGTATCGTGTGTGGCGTCGCTTGGCCATCATACTGTTGATTGTCGCGGCTGTCGGCGTGCCAATCAATAACCTCGCCGTTTATTTGCTCCTGCTGATCGCAACCGTTTTGGTGTTTACCGGGCAGGTGACGGCCCGGCCGAGACTTTGGCTGCTGGCCGTTGTTGCCGTGACGATTGCCGTCCTGTTTCGGATTTTACTGACGTCGCAACCCATCGAGGAAGGCCATAATGCATTCTTGCCGAACGGACCCGATCGGGCGCTAGAGCGGGGATTGCCGTCCGAGGTCTACCGGTTCATGGCGGCCAGCTTCATCGCGCAATATCCGCCGAAGCGAGATTGCGATCCGCATATACACGACTGCTGGCGGATCGGCGGTTTTCCGGATCGTCCCTTTGCCTTTTCCGCCGACGCAGCGTTGGACCGGCCGGCATTTTCCCGCCGGGTCACCGGCATCGATTTCTCCAATCCGGTGCGGCTGCATCTCGGGTTCGTGAATGACGCCCGCTATAACTGGACCAGGGATAGCAGCGATCTTGCGCGCGTGACGCGCGACCGGCGGTTCTGGATGGGCTTAGACCGCTGGCATCTCACCATGCCGTGGTTTGTGATGTACCGCTTTCCGTCCGACTTTGTCGGCGGCAAGTTGTGCTGGCGCGGCGATGTGTTGTGGGAAGGCGACGGCGAGCGTTTCGCCGTCCAATCGCACGCCAGCGAGGGATGCCGGAATATCGAAGCGAGCGACGTCGGGCGCCGCATTTTCGGCGTTGCCATCAAGCCGGAATCGCTGGCGATGAAGCTCGCGCCGCCCTGGGGCATCCGCCTGCTGCATATTTTTCAGGGCGCGCTGACATTGGCGGCGGTGCTGGCGGTGCTTGCCGCGCTGGTGCGGTTGCGGCCGCGGCGAATCATGTTGGCGTCGATATTGATCGCGTTGGCGCTGTTCGCCATTTCCGTCGATGACGCCAGCTTTATCGGCGGCGCGCGTCCGTTCGACGGCGGCGACGATGGGCTGTTCTACGACAGTATCGGGCGAGCCATTCTGCAACAGCTGCTTGTGGGCGATATCGCGGGCGCGCTGGAAGGCGGGGAAAAGGTTTTCTACTACGGTGGGCCGGGGCTGCGCTATTTCCGCGCGCTGGAACATCTTGTCTTTGGCGAAACCTACCTTGGCTATCTCTCGCTGGTCTTGTTGATGCCAGTGGTCGTGTTCGGCGTTTTCAGGCGGTTTCTGCCGAACACGCAGGCATGGCCGCTGGCTTTGATCTTTACGGCGTTACCTCTTGGCGAAATCTTCGGCACGAGTTTTTTTCATTACGCAAAATGGGCCGCGCGCGGATTTGCCGATCCGGCCGCGCATATCTTGTTGTTGTGCGGTTTGCTGGCGATCGTCGGGGCACGGCGCGGCGGCCCATCGCCCCGGTTCGGCCCGGCGGCGGGCGGAGCATTGCTGCTCGCGCTTTCCGTTTTCATCAAGCCCATCGTTGCGCCGATGGTGGCAATATTGCTCGCAGGCGCCGGTCTTGTCGCAATCGCCGAGCGCCAATGGGGACGACTCGCTGGAATGTGCGTTGGGTTTCTGCCCGTTCTGGCGATGCCGCTGCACAACTGGCACTTCGGTCACGAGTTGGTATTGTTCAGCAGCAATGCGCGTGTGCCCAGCACTTATACCATGCCGCCATCGGCCTATCTGTCCGCCTTAAGTGAGATTCTGTATTTTGAATTCGGCGGTGAGCATGTCCGGCGGGCGCTTGCCCAAATTGCGGCCTGGTTGAGCGGCCCCGGTCAACTTGCCGTTTTAATACCGCTGCATGCCGCCGCCGTCGTCATTGTCGCTTACGTCGCCGTGCGCGGCCGCAATTTTGACGGCTGGCTTCGTCTTGTCGCGGCGGCAGCGCTTGCGGAGCACATCACGGCGATGATTTATCTGCCGACGCCGCGATATTTTTACGTTATGTGGTTGCTGACGGCAGTGGTTGTGGTGGCTTTCCTGAACCGTGTAGGAATTGGCAGGTTGCGGCGGTTTAGGGCCGCCGGTGCGTAACTTCCAAAAATAGAGTATTCAAAATCCATGACTGAAGATGTGGCGCTAACCATTTTATTGCCGGTCCGCAATGAAACCATGAACCTGCGCGTCATGCTGCGCATTCTGCGCGCGGTTCTGGTAATGCCACACGAGATCCTGGTCATTTTCGATCACGAAGCTGACACCAGCATCGTGGTTGTCGAGGAAGTGCGGGCCACCTATCCGCAGGTGCATCCGCTCCTCAATCGCTTGGGTAACGGTGTTGCCGGGGCTATCCGTGGCGGCGTCGCGGCCGCGCGCGGCGAACGCATCCTGATCTTCGCGGCCGATGAGGTCGGTCCGGTTCTTGCCATCGACGATATGATGGCGCTGATGGATGACGGCGCCGAGTTCGTCAGCGCCACTCGCTACGCCCATGGTGGCCGGCGTTTGGGCGGCAGCATTATCGGTCATGTTTTGTCGCGCACCGCCAACTGGTTGCTCAACACAGTCTCGGGCACCGGCCTTTCGGACTCCACCACCGGTATCAAGATGTTCCGGCGCGGCGATTTCAACCGGCTCACACGCGACGCGAAGTCGGTCGGCTGGGCGGTGGCGTTCGAGATGGCGATAAACGCCCAATTGTCTGGCTTAAAGCTGGGCGAGGTGCCGATCATCTCCATCGATCGTCTGTTTGGTGGCAAGTCGTCGTTTCAATTGATCCCGTGGGTGATCAACTATTTCGGATATTTCGCCACGGCCATCAGCAAGCTTCCGCGCTCTGCAAAACCGAACGTGAAAGTCCGCATTCCCGTTGGCATGTGATCGGCGCAACCGGAAATCACGCCTTGCCTCCGGCCTCTCCAGTCTGCAAAGAATGACCGCATGAGCGAACATGGCTTCGAGCACGGTCTGACCAATTACGGCGACCGGGATTTCTCTCTTTATCTGCGGCGTTCTTTCGCGCAGTCGATGGGCTATTCGCGCGAGATGCTGGCCAAGCCGGTGGTCGGCATCGCCTATACCGGATCGGGCTTCAACAATTGCCACCGCCATTTCCCCGAGCTGCTGGAGGCGGTCAAGCGCGGCGTGCTCGCGGCCGGCGCGCTGCCGGTCGAATTTCCGACGATTTCGCTCGGCGAAGTTTTCCTGAGCCCGACCAGCATGAAATACCGCAACCTGATGTCGATGGACACCGAGGAGATGGTGCGCGCGCAGCCGATGGATGCGGTCGTGCTGATGGGCGGATGCGACAAGACGGTGCCGGCGCAACTCATGGGTGCGGTGTCGGCGGGCCGCCCGGCGGTGATGCTGGTGGCGGGTCCGATGATGACCGGCCGCCACCGCGGCGAAAAGCTCGGCGCCTGCACCGACTGCCGCCGTTTCTGGGCGCGCTACCGGGCCGGCGATGTCGACCGCCAGGAAATCGATACGGTCGAGGGCCGGCTGGCCACCACCGCCGGCACCTGCGCGGTGATGGGCACGGCTTCGACCATGGCCTGTCTCGCCGAGGCGCTCGGCATGATCCTGCCGGGCACCGCCGCCATCCCCGCCGTGCATGCCGACCGGCTGCGCGCGGCGGAAGCAACCGGCGCCGCCGCGGTGCGGCTGATCGGCTCGAAACTCACGCCCGAGCGCATCGTCAATACGAAGTCGGTAGAGAACGCTCTGCGGGTGCTGCTCGCGCTTGGCGGCTCGACCAATGCGGTGATCCATTTGACCGCGATCGCCGGGCGCGCCGGCGTGCCGGTGTCGCTCGAACAGCTCAATAAATTATCCGACACGACGCCGGTGCTGGTGAACCTCAAGCCGGTCGGCAACGGCTACATGGAGGATTTCTTTTACGCCGGCGGCATGGGCGCGCTGCTGCGCGAATTGAAGGACTTGCTGCATCTCGATTGTGTGACCGTCACCGGCGAAACTTTAGGCGAACGTCTTGCCGCCAACGACGATCCGTGGGTCGACCGCTCCATCATCGCCGCGCGTGAGGCGCCGTTGGAACCGCAGGGCGGGCTGGTGGCGCTGTTCGGCAACATTGCGCCGAAGGGCGCGATCCTCAAGCGCTCGGCGGCGGACGCCAAATTGTTCGAGCATGAGGGCAAGGCGGTGGTGTTTTCATCGCTCGCCGATCTCGCCAAGCGCATCGACGATCCGGCGCTCGAAGTCGAGCCGCACGATATTCTGGTGTTGCAGAATGCCGGGCCGAACGCGCCGGAGGCGATGCCGGAAGCCGGCTATCTGCCGATCCCGAAAAAGCTCGCCGCCAAAGGCGTCAAGGACATGATCCGCGTTTCGGATGCGCGCATGAGCGGGACTGCCTTCGGCACCATCGTGCTGCATGTCACGCCGGATGCCGCCTCCGGCGGCCCGCTCGCGCTGGTGCGCAACGGCGACCGCATCCGGCTGTCGGTAAAGCAGCGCCGCATCGAACTGCTGGCCGACGAGGCGGAACTCAAGCGCCGCGCGGCGGCCGTGCGGCCCGCCGTTGCAAAGCCCGAACGCGGCTATGCCCGGCTCTATGCGCAGGAGATTCTGGGCGCAGACCAGGGCTGCGACTTTGCATTTCTGCGGCCACGCGCTTGATTCTCAAAAAATTTAGTGGTGCTGCCGCACAGGATTGAACTGTGGACCTCTTCATTACCAATGAAGTGCTCTACCACTGAGCTACGGCAGCATATGGCGCGTGGTGCGAATATCCGATTACGGCAACCATGTCGAGCCGGGCAAGCCGCTTTGCACCGCCGGCTGCCGGCCTTAAGGTCATGGCATGGCTGAGAAAAATAAAGCCGGCGCCCGGCGCGAGCAACGGCGGGCGGCGGCTTTGCGGCAAAACCTCAAACGGCGCAAAGCGCAAGCCCGCAGCCGGGCGGCGGATTCGCCCGCGCGCCAAGAACAGGGGCAAGAAGGGGGACAAGGCGAGGGGAATGCGCAGGGGCCGGTCGCGGTCCGACTTTCGCCGCATTTGGGCGGCGATTTGAAGCGGTAACCCTGCGATTTCTTTGGCTTTGCAGGACGACGGCCGCTGGGCCATAGATGATCGGGCGCAAGGCGCTCAAAGCCGCCGGGGGCAAGATGGATCGCATACGCATTACCGGCGGACAGCGGCTGAACGGCGCGATCCCGATTTCGGGCGCGAAGAACGCCACGCTGCCGTTGATGATCGCGAGCCTGCTCACCGATCAGACGCTTATTCTCGACAATGTTCCCCGTCTTGCCGATGTCGGCTTGCTTCAGCGCATCCTCGGCAATCACGGCGTTGACGTGATGGTCGGCGGCAAGCGGCCGGGCGGCTCGCCGCTCGACGGACAGACACTGCATATTTCGGCCAAGCGCATTGTCGACACCACCGCGCCCTATGAACTGGTGTCCAAGATGCGCGCGAGCTTCTGGGTGATCGCGCCGCTGGTTGCGCGCATGGGCGAGGCGCGGGTATCGATGCCCGGCGGCTGCGCCATCGGCACGCGGCCGGTCGATCTGCTGATCATGGTGCTGGAACGCCTGGGCGCGCAGATCGAGATCGAGCGCGGCGATGTGATCGCCCGCGCCAAAAACGGATTGCGCGGCGGCGAAATCGTTTTTCCCAAGGTCACGGTCGGCGGCACGCATACGGCGCTGATGGCGGCCGCACTCGCCAACGGCACCACGGTGATCGAAAACGCGGCGCGCGAGCCGGAGATCGGCGACGTCGCCGACTGCCTGAATAAAATGGGCGCGAAGATTTCCGGCGCCGGCACGACGCGCATCGTGGTCGAAGGTGTGGCCAAGCTCGGCGGCGCCCGCCACAGCGTGCTGCCCGACCGCATCGAGACCGGAACTTACGCGATGGCGGTGGCGATGACCGGCGGCGACGTGCTGCTGCAAAACGCGCGGCCGGAATTGCTGCAAGCCGGGCTCGATGTGATCGCAAAGACCGGCGCCGCGATCGCCGTGACCAACGAGGGCATTCGCGTCACCCGCAACGGCGGCGGCATCGCGCCGGTCGAAGTGACCACCGCGCCGTTTCCTGGCTTTCCCACCGATCTGCAGGCGCAATTGATGGCGCTGATGACGCGCGCGCAGGGCACTTCGCGCATCACCGAAACAATTTTCGAAAACCGTTTCATGCATGTGCAGGAGCTGGCGCGGCTCGGCGCGCATATCCAGCTCGACGGCGAGACCGCGACCATCGAAGGTGTCGAGCGGTTGCGCGGCGCGCCGGTGATGGCGACCGATCTGCGCGCGTCCGTGTCGCTGGTGATCGCGGCGCTCGCCGCCGAAGGCGAAACCATGGTCAACCGCGTCTATCATCTCGACCGCGGCTTCGAGCGGCTGGAAGAAAAGCTCTCCGCCTGCGGCGCGCAAATCGAGCGGTTGAGCGGCTAGCGTTGCCGTTCTCTGGCTTATTTTGACGGGGTCGATGCCGTGGCGGCGGAAATCAAGGTGATGAGTGCGGGCGCGGT
>CAMAWF010000105.1 GCA_945861895.1 Rhizobium sp. Q54 | reverse complement strand
CCGGGATAGACCCGGCCGAGGTGGCCGACGCCCGCGAGGCTTTGGGCGGGCCGGGCTGGGAGCGCGAGGTGCCGTGACGGCAAGCTTCTGCCGCGATTGCCTGACCGATACGTCCGCCGCCGCCCAGCGTTGCACCGCCTGCGGCTCGCCGCGGCTCGTGCGCCATGCCGAGCTGCATGCGCTTTCCATCGCGCATATCGACTGCGATGCGTTCTACGCCACCATCGAGAAGCGCGACGACCCCGCGCTCGCGGATCGCGCGGTCATCGTCGGCGGCGGCAAGCGCGGCGTGGTCGCCGCCGCCTGCTACGTCTCACGCACTTACGGCATCAGATCGGCGATGCCGATGTTCGAGGCGCTGCGCCGCTGCCCGAATGCCGCCGTCATCCGTCCCAACATGGCGAAATACGCCAAGGTCGGGCGCGAGGTCCGCAACGCCATGCTGGAGCTCACGCCGCTGGTCGAGCCGCTCTCGATCGACGAGGCTTTTCTCGATCTCACCGGCACCGAACGGCTGCACGGCATGAGCGCGGCCAAGACGCTGGCGCGTTTTTCCGCGCATATCGAGCGGAGCATCGGCATCACCGTCTCGATCGGGCTGTCCTGCAACAAATTCCTCGCCAAGATCGCATCCGATCTCGACAAGCCGCGCGGCTTCGCCGTGCTCGGCCGCAATGGGGCGGCGGCCTTCCTGGCACAGAAGCCGGTCGGCTTCATTTACGGCGTCGGCGCGGCAAGCATTCAGCGGCTGGCACACGATGGATTTCACACCGTGGCGGACCTCCAACGCGCCGAGGAAAGCGATCTGATGCGCCGCTACGGCGAAGAAGGGTTGCGTCTGGCGCGCCTGTCGCGCGGCATCGACACGCGGCCGGTCAATCCCGAACGCGAGACCAAGAGCGTGTCGGCGGAGACCACCTTCGAACGCGATATCGCAACCTTTGCGCCGCTGGAGCGGCGCCTGTGGGCGCTGTCGGAAAAAGTTTCCGCGCGGCTCAAGGCGCAGGCGCTCGCGGGCTCGACCGTGACGCTCAAGCTCAAAAGCGCGGATTTCAAATTGCGCACGCGCGCCCGCGCGCTCGGGCATCCGACCCAGCTTGCCTCGCGCATTTTCGCCGCCGGCCGCGACCTGCTCGCGCGCGAAATCGGCGCGGCCAAATTCCGCCTGATCGGGATTGGCGTGAGCCATCTCTGCAACGCGGACGAGATCGAGCTTGCCGACCTCATCGACCGGCGCGCGGCGGAAGCCGAACACGCCATCGACCGGCTGCGGAAAAAATTCGGCCGCGACGCGGTGGTGAAAGGTCTGGCGCTGGAAAGCGACGACGAGCGCTAGCTCATGGACAAGGCTTCGCGCTCTTGACTTCAAGCGCGGTCAATTCGCCGGCGATGACGAAGTCGGTGTAGTCGAGCAGCAGTGCGCGCGAAATGCCGTTCTCGTAGATTTCGAAAGCGATGGCGTAGACCGGCGTTTCCTCGCCGCTCTTATGGGTTTTCTTGTCGTTCTTGTCGAAATAGCTGATGGTGACCGGCCAGCGCAGCATCGTGGCCAGCGCCGCCTGCCCGGCCGCGGCGTCCTGCGCCTTTTTTTCATCCGGCTGGATCGGCCGCCCGATGATCGTGAGCGTATTGTAGAGCTTCTCGCCGGTTTCCGAGCCGTCATAGACCGGGAATTCGAGAACCGTCTGCCCGGCGCGGGCGGCGGCGATGATGCGACGCATATGCTCGGTGGGAAATACCGCGCCGGCAACGATATCGAAATTTTTGCTTTGCGGTTTCTTCAAGCTCACGGCCACCGCGCTCGGCTGGCGCGCGGCCGTCCCGTCCACCGTATCCATCGCTTTCTGATTGAGCAGGTTTTCCGAGTTGAAGCGGAAATTCTTCGCCGCGCCGTCCTCCCACGTGGTGGTGCGCAGATCGCTCAACGCGCTCTTGCCTTCGCCGGAATCGAGTTCCGACACCTGGCGAAATTGCAGCGCATAGCCCTCGCAGGAGCTGCCGGAGAAATCGTACAGGATGCGGCCACGCACCGCTTCGAGCGAGCGGCTGCCGCGCGTGCGCACCAGCTTGAGGTCGTAAACCGCGAGGTGCGGGACAAGCTCAATATTGCCGGCAATATTTTTGTCGGCTTGCGCGGCGACTTCGGCTGGACGCATGATCGCGCCGGCCACGAAGGTGGCTGCCGCAGCAGCAAGCACCAGGGCGTTGGCTGTCGTTTTCATCGTTCAGGGCCTCCTCGCCGTGCCACCTGATGGCAAGGGAGGATGGCAAGATAGAGGCCGATTCTGCATGCCGCAACTGCAGCCCGGTGTGCCCGCTTGCATGGCGGCCCATGATCGGCGAAGAACAAGTCGCACTGACATGGAGGGCATTATGGCCGGAGCGGTGGAGAAGAAACTCGCGGAACTTGGAATAACACTATCGCCGCCGAACAGTCCGGTCGCCAATTACGTGCCCTTCGTGCGCACCGGCAGCCTGCTGGTGGTTTCCGGTCAGATTTGTTTCGATGCCGGCGGCAAACTGGTGGCGAAAGGCCGGCTCGGCGCCGAGGTTTCGATCGATGACGGAGCCAAGGCCGCGCGGGCCTGCGCCGTCAATCTGCTGGCGCAGATCAAGGCCGCCATCGGCGATCTCGACAAGGTCGTGCGCGTGGTGCGGCTCGGCGGGTTCATCAATTCGGCTTCGGGTTTTGCCGATGGGCCGAAGGTCATGAACGGCGCCTCCGATGTGATGGTCGAGGCGTTCGGCGACAAAGGCCGCCATGCGCGCAGCACCGTCGGCGTCGCCGCCTTGCCGTTGGACGCCGCGGTCGAAGTCGAAGGCATGTTCGAAGTGAACTGAGCCGATACATGCCCGGCCTCGACTGGATCACAGCGCGGCCGATCGCGCATCGCGGACTGCACGACGCGGCCGCCGGCGTGATCGAAAACACGCCCAGCGCCGTGAGGGCGGCAATTGCCGCGGACTACGGCATCGAGGTGGATCTGCAAATCAGCGCCGACGGCGAGGCCATGGTACATCATGACGATGCGCTCGGCCGCCTGACCGACGGCAGCGGGCGCCTGGCCGACATGCAGGCCGCCGATCTCAAGGCCGTTGCATTCAAGGCCACGCGCGACCGGATGATGACCCTTGGCGAATTGTGCGACCTGGTGGCGGGGCGCGCCACACTCCTGCTCGAACTCAAAAGTCATTTTGACCGGGACCGCCGGCTGGCCGCCCGCGTCGTTGAGGTGCTCACAAAATATGCCGGGCCAGTGGCGGCGATGTCGTTCGATCCCGATCACGTCGCGGCGCTTCATGCGCTGGCGCCCGGCCTGCCGCGCGGCATCGTCGCCGAGCGCCGCTATAGCGATGGCGAATGGCGGCGGCTCACACCGGCCCAGCGCCGCAGCCTGAAATGGATGCTGCATGCCGGCCGCACGCGGCCCCACTTCGTCGCCTATGCGGTGAAAGACCTGCCGGCAGTGGCCCCGCTGATTGCCCGCTGGCTGCTCGGTATGCCGTTGCTGGCCTGGACCGTGCGCAGCGAGCAAGACCGCAAGCGCGCCGCCCGCTGGGCCGGCCAGATGATCTTTGAAGGATTTCGGCCGTAAAGTCGGGTTAACCAGCATCAGTCAACCGGCCCGCCTGAATGACCGATAGCGAACTGCGCATCCGCATTGTGTCCTCGATCGGCGAGATCGCAACCGCCGCCTGGGACGCCTGCACGCACCCGGCGGACAACGGCAGCGCTTCGCTCGTTCTGGCACCGTCTCTTAAAGTAGAACATGAAGATACCGAATCCACGCAATTATCAACACGAGGATATCCATATAACCCTTTTGTTTCACATGATTTTCTTCTCACGCTTGAGACGTCGAATTCGGTTGGCGGCCAGACCGGCTGGCGGGTCAGGCACCTGCTGGCCGAGAGCCCGGACGGGACGCTGCTGGGAGCGGCGCCCTGCTACCTGAAAACCCATTCGCGCGGCGAATACGTCTTCGATCACGGCTGGGCCGAAGCCTATGAGCGCGCGGGCGGCAGCTACTACCCGAAGCTCCAGGTGGCGGTGCCGTTCACGCCGGTAACCGGCCCGCGCCTGCTGGTGCGGCCGGGACCGCTCGCCGAGACAGTACAGGGCGCGCTCGCCGATGCGCTGGTCGAGCTTACCCGCCAAGGAGAAATCTCGTCGGCTCATGTCACTTTCCTGCCCGAGCACGAATGGCGCATCTGCGGCGCGCGCGGCTTTCTCCAGCGCACCGACCAGCAGTTCCATTGGGAAAACGCAGGCTATGCCACGTTCGAAGATTTCCTCTCGGCGCTGGCCTCGCGCAAGCGCAAGGCGATCCGCCGCGAGCGCAAGGAGGCGCTTGCTTCTGGCATCGAGGTCCATCAGCTCACCGGCGCGGAGCTGACCGAGAGCGTCTGGGACGCGTTTTTCGCCTTCTACATGGAAACCGGCTCGCGCAAATGGGGCCGGCCTTATCTGACGCGGGAGTTTTTCTCCACCATCGCCGAGAAAATGGGCGACCGCATCCTGCTGTTAATGGCCAAGCGTGCCGGACGCTGGATCGCCGGCGCCATCAATTTCCTGGGCGACGACACGGTCTACGGCCGCAACTGGGGCGCCGTCGAGCACCACCCGTTCCTGCATTTCGAGCTGTGCTACTATCAGGCCATCGACTACGCGATCCGCCGCGGCTTCAAGCGGGTCGAGGCCGGCGCCCAAGGCGAGCACAAGCTCGCCCGCGGGTATTTGCCGACCACGACCTATTCGGCCCACTACATCGCCCATCCGGGGCTGCGCCGTGCGGTTGCCGACTATCTCGCGCGCGAGCGTGCCTATGTCGAGGCCGCCGGGGAGGCGCTTGCAGGAGCCGCGCCATTCCGCAAGGATTTGATCGAGCAGGACTAGCGCATGATCCCGAAAAAGCCTGCCCCGGACTTGATCCGGGGTGGGAACCGGTTTTCGGAAAAGATCATGCACAGGGAATAGTGGGAGCGGACAATGCCGGACTACGATCCGAACAACATTTTCGCGAAAATTCTGCGCGGCGAATTGCCCTCCTACAAGGTCTATGAGGACGACAAGGCCCTGGCCTTCCTCGACATCATGCCGCGCTCACCGGGACACACGCTGGTGCTGCCGAAGGCGGCCGCGCGTAACATTCTCGATGCCTCCCCGGACGATCTCGCCCACGTTTTCAAGGTGGCGAAAATGGTCGCGCAGGGCGCCATGAAAGCGTTCGAGGCGGACGGCATAACTGTCCAGCAATTCAACGAGGGGGCTGGCGGACAAGTGGTGTTTCATCTCCATGTCCACATCATCCCGCGCAAGGCCGGCTCGCCGATGAAACCGCCGGCGAGCGAGAAGGAAAAACCGGACGTCTTGGCTGAGAATGCAAAAAAACTTGCGGCGGCGATCGCGGCGGGCTGACAGTGGCTTGAGAACCCGAGCGTCGTTACGATAATATCTGTTATCTCAGCATGGAGATTTCAGGATGATTACGACCGTAGTGCAATTTCAAATGACGACGCCGATCACTCTTGAAGATGCGACCCGCCGGTTCGAAAGTAGCGCGCCAAAATACCAGAATCTTCCAGGTTTAATCCGAAAATATTATATTCGCTCAGAAGATGGCCGCGCGGCTGGGGGCATTTATCTTTGGCAATCCCGTCAGGCAGCCGAGAAGGTTTATAGCGGAGAATGGCGAGCGCGCGTTGAGAAGCTTTATGGCGCCAAACCTGTATTCACTTGGTTCGATAGTCCGGTGGTCGTCGATAATCTGATGGGCGGAAAAATCACGACAGATGCGCCGGTATTACCGTAAAACTTGGTGAGAATCTACTGCGCGAAAAAATATCCACCGAGCAGCAGCACCGCTTCGCCGACGATAACACCGGCAAACACCGAACGCTTCACCACCAAGAATGCGATAAATCCGCATACTGCTGCGCCGACGCGCACCGATAATGGAATGTTGGCAAGCGCTCCGCTGGAAAACAGGATCAGCTTGGCGATGACGCCGGCCAGAATGGCCGTTGCCACCGCGCGCGCCCAGACGACAATCTGGGAATCTTCGTCGAGCCCGCGCGCCAGCACCAGGCCGAGAAACCGCCAGACCTCGTTCGGCAGGAAGCCGACAATCACGAGCACCAGGTATGGGGTGAGGTCGGCGAGCGTCATCGCAGCGCCTCGCGCAAACGATGCACCGCATAGGCCAGTGTGCCGCCAAGGATTCCGGTCCACATCAGATCGAGGCCGACCTGGGCGAGCGCAAGCACCGGCGCGACGACAAGACCGAGCCCGAAAGCCAGCCGCTCGATCATGGCCCGGCTGTTGCGCGCGACCGAAATGAGAAACGACATCGGCGTGAGAAACAGCAGCGCCGCGGCCAGCAGCATCGGCAATCCGGCGGCGAGATAGAAGCCGAGGAAACCGGCGGTAATGGCGGAGCTCATGAAGCCGAATGATAATCCGTTGCAAAAGGCAACCCGTTGCCCAATCGGCATTTGCGGCAGCAGACGGAGTGACTCCACCCACATGCTGATCGCGGTGAAATGCGCCGGCAAGGCCAAATGCCATTGCGGCGTTTGCGGTGTCCGCATCAGCGGCAACAGCGCGACCGCCATCGGGAACAAGCGAATGCCGCTGAGCGACACGGCAATCGCGATTTCGACCAGCGAACTGCCGGTGCCAAGCAGGGAAATCAGGATCACCTGCGCCGGCGCCGCCCACACCACGACAGTCGAGATTGTGAGCCACCACACCGAGAAACCGAAATCGTGCGCGAGCGCGCCGATGCCGATGTAAGTTCCGAACAGCACATAGACGAACACGGAAGTCCACGCGGATTTGGCCCCGGCGAGAAAAGCGCCGGCCGCCGAGGCGTCGGGAGCGGGTAGCGTGGACATGCCTCGCACCTGTCCCATAGCGGAGGCAGCTTCGCAACACACCGCACGCATGCAAAGCCCGCAAAATGCGAGGGCCGGGCAACGTTACAATGGGCTGTCATTCCGGTCGCGCGCCGTTGCGCGCGGGCCGGAATCCATAACCCCTGTCTGTGAATATGGATTCCGGGCTCGCGGGCTATTGCCCCGCGCCCCGGAATGACAAAGCTTACACCTTGACCAGCGGAACCTTCGGCACCGAGCCCCGGCGCGAACTATCGCCGCCTTTGCCGCCGTCGCCTTTCAGCCCGCCCGGTTTGCTCTTGCGTATCGTGGCCCGCCGCTTCGGTTTAGCGCTGCGCGGCTCCGGCAGCTTCTCGGGCTTCGGCGTCACCGGTCCATCGAGATATTCAAAGCCGAGCTTGTCATGGCCCTCGTCGTCCTTGGCGACGATCACGCGCACATGCCCGCCCGTCTTGAGGTGGCCGAACAGCACCTCGTCGGCCAGCGGCTTCTTGATGTGTTCCTGAATGACGCGCGACATCGGCCGCGCCCCCATCAGCTCGTCGTAGCCGTTGGCGATCAGCCAGCGCGTGGCCTGCTCGGACAGCTCGATGGTGACGTTGCGGTCGGCAAGCTGCGCCTCAAGCTGCAACGCGAACTTCTCCACCACCTTGACGATAACTTCCGGCGACAGATGCGCGAACGTGATCGTGGCGTCGAGCCGGTTGCGGAATTCGGGCGCGAACATCCGGTTGATCGCCTCGATATCGTCGCCTTCCCGCTTGCTGCGGGTGAAACCGTAAGCCGCCTTGGCCAATTCGCTGGCGCCGGCATTGGTGGTCATGATCAGGATGACGTTGCGGAAATCGACCTGTTTGCCGTTATGGTCGGTCAGTTTGCCGTGATCCATGATCTGCAACAGCACGTTGAACAGATCCGGGTGCGCCTTTTCGATCTCGTCGAGCAGCAGCACGCTATGCGGATGCTGATCGACGCCATCGGTGAGCAGCCCGCCCTGGTCGAAGCCGACATAGCCGGGCGGTGCGCCGATCAGGCGCGAAACCGTGTGGCGCTCCATGTATTCCGACATGTCGAAGCGGATGAGCTCGACCCCGAGCGAGGCGGCAAGCTGCTTCGCCACTTCGGTCTTGCCGACGCCGGTCGGCCCCGAGAACAGGTAGCAGCCGATCGGCTTTTCCGGCTCGCGCAAGCCAGCACGCGCGAGCTTGATCGAGGCCGCGAGCGACTCGATCGCCTTGTCCTGGCCGTAGACCACCCGCTTGAGGGTTTGCTCAAGGTGGAGGAGCACCTCGGCGTCATCCTTCGACACCGTCTTGGGCGGAATTCGCGCCATCGTCGCGATCGTGGTCTCGATTTCCTTGATGCCGATCGTTTTCTTGCGGCGGCCTTCCGGCAGCAACATTTGCGCGGCGCCCGACTCGTCGATCACGTCGATCGCCTTGTCCGGCAGCTTGCGGTCATGAATGTAGCGCGACGAGAGCTCGACCGCCGCCCTGATCGCCTCGTTGGTGTATTTGAGCTTGTGATAGTCCTCGAAATACGGCTTGAGCCCTTTGAGAATCTCGATCGCGTCAGGAACCGTCGGCTCGTTGACGTCGATCTTCTGGAACCGGCGCACCAGCGCGCGGTCCTTCTCGAAATATTGCCGGTATTCCTTGTAGGTGGTCGAGCCGACGCAACGGATCGTGCCCGACGCCAGCGCCGGCTTGAGCAGATTTGAGGCATCCATGGCGCCGCCCGAGGTCGCGCCCGCGCCGATCACCGTGTGAATTTCGTCGATGAACATGATCGCGCCGGGATAGGCCTCGATCTCCTTGATCACCTGCTTGAGCCGTTCCTCGAAATCGCCGCGGTAGCGCGTGCCGGCAAGAAGCGTGCCCATGTCGAGCGCAAACACAGTGGCGTTCTGCAATACGTCGGGGACCTCGCCATGCACGATACGGCGCGCGAGCCCTTCGGCAATCGCGGTCTTGCCGACGCCGGCATCGCCGACGAACAACGGATTGTTCTTTTGCCGGCGGCAGAGCACCTGGATGGTCCGATTGATCTCGGCGTCACGGCCGATCAACGGATCGATCTTGCCGTCCTTCGCCTTCTTGTTGAGGTTCACGCAATAGGCTTCGAGCGCGTCACCTTTCTTTTTCGGTTCCTCGCCGGTTTTGGTGTCGGCTTCTTCCTCGACGCCGCGCACCGGCCGCGATTCCGAAACGCCCGGCCGTTTGGCGATGCCGTGGCTGATGTAATTGACGGCATCGTAGCGCGTCATGTCCTGCTCCTGCAGGAAATAGGCGGCATGGCTCTCGCGCTCGGCGAAGATCGCCACCAGCACGTTGGCCCCCGTCACCTCCTCGCGGCCGGAGGATTGCACATGAATGACGGCGCGCTGGATGACGCGCTGGAATCCGGCGGTCGGCTTGGAATCCTCCGTGCCCTCGGTAATCAGGTTTTCCAATTCGGATTCGAGATAGGCGACGAGACTGCGGCGCAACTTGTCGAGATCGACATTGCACGCGCGCATCACGGCGGAGGCGTCCTGATCGTCGATCAGCGCCAGCAAGAGATGCTCGAGCGTGGCATATTCGTGATGCCGCTCGTTGGCGAGCGCCAATGCCCGGTGCAGCGACTGCTCAAGACTGCGCGAAAAGGTTGGCATTCCTGTCTCTTCTTTCTGTCCGCCCCGTTACTTCTTTTCCATCACGCACTGCAAAGGATGCTGGTGTTTGCGCGCGAAGTCCATGACCTGCGTGACTTTGGTCTCCGCCACTTCATAGGTATAAACGCCACATTCGCCGATGCCGTGATGATGCACATGCAGCATGATCCGGGTCGCCGCCTCGTGGTCCCTGCCGAAAAACCGCTCAAGCACATGCACCACAAACTCCATCGGCGTGTAATCGTCGTTGAGGATGAGAACGCGATACATGCTCGGCCGCTTGGTCTGCGGCTTGGTCTTGGTGATGACAGCCGTTCCCGGTCCGCCCGGCTCGTTGCGGCGCTTGCGGTCATCGTCCGCCAGCCGCGGGGCCAAATCGCGAAGCTCGGTTTCGGCTGGTGGCATCTGCACAACAATCATATGGCTCATGGTGTGGTCGATGTGATTTACGCAAGCAACGAACCGGCCGCTGCCGCGGCTGGACGCATCATAAAGACCGGATGGGCGCCATTCTAGCGCTGGCGGCTGCCCCGTTCCG
>CAMAWF010000104.1 GCA_945861895.1 Rhizobium sp. Q54 | reverse complement strand
GTCGCCTTGATGGCCACGCACTCTTGCCAAAACTTATCCTGGGGGTAAAGTTCACTAACGGGTTGGAGGTCATCGCCAAGGCGAGCGACCTTCAGGACGAAACCGCCGCCTAAAAGATCAGGCCGTCACCAACTTTAGGCGATAGCTCAGACGGATCCCGTCCGATTTTTCAAGCAGGTCCATGATGCCTTGCCTGCGTGGGCAATCACACTGCTGGGTCGCCTCGGCCTTGAGAGCCTGGGCGCGGCGCAGGAAAAACTATCCGCCGGGCTTATGGCTGGTAGCCAGTACATCGCCACACAGGCATTGAGTATCGGTCAGAGCACGTTCGACTTCGTGGCGAACCTGTTCGTCATGCTTTACCTGTTGTTCTTCCTGCTCCGCGACGAGGAGGCGCTGTCCAGACGCATTAGAGATGCCATTCCGTTGCAGGCCGAACACCGGCAGGCATTCCTCCTCAAATTTTCAATCGTCATCCGCGCCACGGTCAAGGGCGACATGCTCGTGGCGCTTCTGCAAGGAACGCTCGGTGGCCTGATATTCTGGTTTCTTGGAATTGGCGCGCCGCTTCTATGGGCGGTTGTGATGGCCTTCTTTTCGTTGCTGCCCGCGATTGGCGCGGGCCTGATCTGGATTCCGGTCGCCGTCTATCTTCTGGCGACCGGCGCGATCTGGCAGGGCTTGGTTTTGATCATATTCGGGGCGCTAATCATCGGCCTCGTGGATAATTTCTTGCGTCCCATCCTGGTAGGCAAGGACACGAAGATGCCGGATTACGTCGTGCTTGTCTCGACGGTGGGTGGGCTCGCCACTTTCGGTCTCAACGGACTTGTCATCGGTCCGGTGGTCGCGGCCACGTTCATGGCGGCTTGGGATATTGTTTCGGCATCAAGGAAAATCGCTGAGAGCGACAGCACCAATCGCTAGGCCGTTCCCTCTTGTCTAGGAACGGCGCACCGCGGCCAAAAATCCAGCAGTGTCCGCTTTAGCCCATTTGCGTCATTCCACTCGTCGTCGCCACTGTAAAGAAAAAGGCCCCGGGCGCATTTACACGCCGGGGCCAAGATTGCGGCCGAGACATTCTAAGCGAACGCTCATGCCAATTAATGCCGACTACTAATAACTCTCGTCAGCCGCCAACTGCATCAGTAACGCACTTCTTAGTGAAGCTGGTTTTCGCGGCACCAGCTAATTTCTTCTCGGCCGCCGCCTTGTCGCAAGATGCAGTAGCATCAGTTTCACACTTTTTCATAAAGCTATTCATCGCAGCGCCCGCAAGTTTCTTGCTGCCCGCTTCAACCTTGCATGAATCAGCAAAGGCACTGCTCGAGGCCAGCAAGAGAGCCGCAATAAGAACAAGTCCCTTCATCGTATTTCTCCTCGGGTTGGTAAGTTTTTCATTGGAAGCATCCGATCCTAAAATCGGCAGCTACCGCATTGTCTCGCATTCCCAGAACAATGTAGAATTGTCTGTTCAGCCCGCAGCGGCGATCATTTAAGCAGGATAGTCGATTGCTTCTGGCGGTCTAAAGGTACTGTGCTGAGGTATATGCGGGATCAGTTATACCAATCCTGAATGCAATATGTAACGTCCGTTCATGTAGCAAAGGGGCAATAACGACCAGACTTTTCTATACTCCAGCAGCCTGGTGTCTGCCCTATTCTTCTCTGAATTGTCGCTCACGGGTCATTCGCTACCGGCCCAACGGGCGCTGGTGCCGGGACAATGTCCGCTGTGCCCCCAATAGCGACCGCCGTCGCTGCGATGCGGCGAATGACGCTAAGTGCCAAAAGCGGACATGCAGGTTGTATTTGCCGTCAGCCTGCCCTTGACCGCGCCTTGGCGGGAATTCGCAGGCAAAACGCGTTGCATGCGAATAAAATCACCGACTGCCACTCTTTCCTTGACAATTTTGGCGCACCAAGGTCCATGACTAAAATGCGCCAAATGCTTGCCGCCGCCGCACTTTCGCTCGCTTCAACTCTTACGCCCGCTTTCGCCATCACGGGCAATGCGCCGCCGGCCACCGGCTGGGCGGCGCGGCCGATCGTCATGGTCATCGATGGCCGCGGCGATCTGTGCACCGGCACCGCGCTGGCGCACGACCTCGTGCTGACCGCCGCGCATTGCGTAGCGCTGCCGATCCCCTATCGGGCGCGCACCTATCAGAATGGCGCCTCCATCGAGGTCCGCCAAATCGCGCGCCATCCCGGCTTCAGCTTCGCTAACTACGCCGCCAGCCGTGCCACCGCCGACATCGCGCTCGTTAAACTTGCCGCGCCCTTGCCGGACATCATCGTGCCGGCGGCGCTGGCCGCCGCGCGCCGTGTCGCCGTTGGCGAAACGCTGACCATTGCCGGCTTCGGCGTGACGCGAAACAAGACCGACGACGGCCTCGGCATTCCACGCGTCGCCGCGCTCGCCGTCACCGGCAAGCCAGGCAGTTTACAAGTGCGGCTCATTGATCCGGCGACGCGCAACGCGAGGCCGGGCCTCGGCGGCTGCGTCGGCGATTCAGGGGGACCTGCCTATGATGGAGAAGGTCCTCTGGTCATCGGCGTTGTCAGCTGGTCGACCGCGCCCAACGACGAGGAAGGCTGCGGCGGCTTAACTGGCGTCACGCCGCTGTTGAATTATCGCCAGTGGATCGTCGATACGGCGAAGAAGCTCGGCTCACCGCTGGCGCCTTAGATCGCCGCTTTTCCACATCCTGCGGCGTTTCGGCTCTCGACCCCGCCGCCGGTTCCGCTAGGCTTGCCTCCGGGTTGGGGGCCTCACATGCTTTGCTCACAAGCAGGTTTGCGCGCGCTCGCGGGAATCTCATTCGCCGCGATTGCCATCCTCATTGCGCCACCGGCCAAGGCCGTGGTCATGGGCACTTCGTCATCGCTCGGCGGCTCGGCCGTACGCCTGGTCGGTCCGTATTACTGCACGGGCGTAGCCATCTCGCGCCGCCATGTCGCCACCGCCGCGCATTGCGCCAACCGCGCCATGCGCATCATGGGCGGCGGCGGCTCCGTCGGCATCGCCGCCGTCGCCAAGAGCGCCGGGCTCGACGATGGCCGCCGCGTCTCGGTCACGGGCGACGCCGCCATCCTCACGTTAACATCCCCGCTGTCCGTCAGCCCGGCGACGATGGGCCAAAGCGACAGCGTCCGCTTCACCATCGCCGGCTATGGCACGACCAACGAAAGCAATCGCTTCGCCTTCGGCACTTTGCATGAAGCAAGCTTGGTGGCGGCCAGCCCGCTCGCGCTGGTCGATCCAAGCCGCTCCGGCTCGATCAGCGCCAGCGCCTGCTTCGGCGACTCAGGCGGGCCGGTCATGCGCGGCGGTGTCCTCGTCGGCATCATCACCCGCGCCGCGCATCCCTCGCCGCGCATTGCTTGCGGACATCTGACGCGCTGGACGCCGATCACAATCAGCTGCACCACGAGCGAGCCGGCCGTTGCCGACGCGGCCATTGACGAACCGCCGCGCCAGCCTGGCCGACAGGCCCATCGACCCGAGAAGCGGCGATCGTCAGGCGGGCAGGTCAGCCTATTCGGAAACTGGTTCGTCGAAGCGGCCGAGACGAGCAAAACCGCCCGCCGCAAGACCGCGCAGCGCTGACAGTTAAGCGCGCAGGCTGCTTTAACCATCGGCTAACCATAACGGCCAACCGCGCCTTAACGTCGCCCGGGCTAACTATGCGCCATGAGCAGCGTTAGTTCGGTTTCATTGGCAGGCCAGCAATCCGCCACCGCGCAATTTCAGGCCGCCGCCGGCAGAATTGCCAATCCGGGTTCGACAAGCGATATCGCCGTCGACATTGTCGACGCGGTCGCCGCCAAGGCTAACGTCTCCATCAGCGTGCACATGATCCGCGCCGAGCAGGAAATGACCAAGGCGCTGGTCGATATTCTGGTTTGAGATCTTGACGGGTCGCTTGCGCCCCTCCCAAACCGGAGAGGGCGCGATGCAAGATCGATTCTTCATGCATCACCATGGCATCGAGCGGAATTTTCAATTTGGTCTCTAGCCGATTGTGGGTTTCGATACCCATTTGCTTCTCCTGTTGGATGGATTTTGAAGTTCCAGCCAAGCCCCTTGCTGGGCCGTAGCCGGAGGCTTTAGGATCGCGGCATGAAACGCTCAGCCGCTCTTGTGTGTGTCGTGGGCCTCGCCCTGCTCGCCTGCTCCACCGGCGCGCGCGCGCAATCGGCCGATCTTGTCTTGTGCGACCGCGTCGCCGCCGATCCGGCCGATCCTGACAAGCCCGCCGACGTGCAAGGCGTTTCCGCGATCACCAAGTCCGACGTCGCCACCGCGATCAAGTTCTGCAAGACAGCGTCCGGCGCCTCGCGCCGCGCGCTGTATCAACTCGGCCGTGCTTACGCCGCCAACGGCCAGACCGCTGAGGCGCTCGCCACTTACCGCAAGGCCGCCGACAAAGGCTCGACCTCGGCGATGGTCGAACTCGGCGTCGCACTCGGTACCGGCAGCGGTGTCGCCAAGGATCCGGACGCGGCGCGCAAACTGTTTGAGCGCGCGGCAGCGGCCGGTAATCCGCGCGGCGTCAGCAATCTCGCCGCGGTCAGCGGCGGCGGTGGCGACACGCCGGCCAATCCGGCGCAGGCGCGCGAGCAACTCGCCAAAGCGGCGGAAGCCAATGTTGCCGAAGCGCAATTCCAGCTCGCCATGATGATGGCCGACGGCGAAGGCGGACCGAAAGACGAAGCCGGCGCTCGCGCGCTGCTGGAAAAAGCCGCGGCGCAAAATCACGTCGAGGCTTTGGTCTGGGCCGGTTCCTTTGCCCAGCGCGGCGTCGGCGGGCCGGAAGATTCAACGAAGGCCAAAGCCTATTTCGCCAAAGCCGCCGCGCTCGGCAATGAAGACGCCAAGGCCGCGCTCAAGCGCATCGAATGTCCCTATGTGCTTAAGGACAAGCGTGGCCAGGTGATGACCAATCTCTGTTTTTGAACTGCCAGCGCCACCGCGAACCGGTATAACCGTAGAGCGCTAAGCTGGGCACATTGCGCGCCGACAATAAACGAGAGGCTGCTGCATCATGGAACACGCCGTCCAATCAGCGCATAACAGGCTCCTCGCTTTGTTTGAGCCGGCCGATCGAAAGATGCTGACTCCGCATTTCAAGAGCGTCACGCTCGAATATCGCAAGGCGCTGTACGAAGCCTACCAGCCGATCGAGTACGTCTATTTCCCGATCGCCGGGGTTGCCTCTCTGGTCAACACGATGGTCAACGGCATTGCTTCCGAAGTCGGCACCATCGGCAACGAAGGCATGGTCGGGCTTCCGGTCATTCTGAACGACACCATGGGACCGACGAGCGTTTACATGCAGGTGCCCGGCGAAGGCCTGCAGCTTCCCGCCAAAGTGCTTCGCGAGGCCATCGATCAGAGCAAGACCATGCGCATTGTGCTGGCGCATTATACGCATGCCTTCTTCAATCAGGTCGCCCAGTCGGCCGCGTGCAATCATGCGCATGATCTCAATCAGCGCTGCTGCCGCTGGCTGCTGATGACGCACGACCGGGTGCAGTCACCCGAATTTACGCTGACGCAGGAATTTCTTGCGATGATGCTCGGCGTGCGACGAACCAGCGTCACCCTTGCGGCCAACAAGCTGAAGCGACAGAAGCTGATCGACTACAACCGCGGCCGCGTCACCATCTTCGACCGCACGGGCCTCGAAAAACAGTCTTGCGAATGTTACGCGGTCAGCAAGCGCGAGTTTGACCGGCTGCTCGGCGAACCGTCGGGCGCGGCATAGACGAGACACGCGAGGCAACCCGCATGGCCAGCAAAATCCATTCGGCGATCGATTTTTACGAGCGCCATCCCATTTCCGCCGACATCATCGTCGCCTAGGTTAAAGCCGCGCGCGGCAGCCTCGATAACGTGCCGCCGGAAGAGGTCTTTCCGCTCGATCAGGATCACTATGGCGGTCCCGCCGCCAATGACGCGCTGGCCGCTCTGGCCAGGATCGGCAACCAAGTGCGCGTCATCGAAGGCAATGTCATGCAGGTGCCGCTGCCCGACGCCAGCGTCGATGTGGTGGTCAGCCAGGAAACCGTCCTGCATATGCCCGACAAGGCGTGCGCGCTGTCGGAAGCCTATCGCATTCTCAAGCCCGGCGGCCGCCTCGCCTTCACCGACTGGATCATGCACCCCGCGTTATCGCTCGCCAATGCCGAACTGATGTGGCAAGACATGGCGGTCACTAATCTTTACGATATCGCGACCTATTAAAGTGCGATTGAAAACGTCGGCGTCGCAGTCACCTCAGTTGATGATCTCACTGAGGAATGGGCCGCGATCCTGAGAGCGCGCTTGGCCATATACATCAAGCTGCGCTCGGAGACGCAAGCCGTCGGCACCGTCTCAGGCCACGATGCGTTTTACGAATACAATGTCCGCTTTGTCGTGCTCGTCAGCGAGGGCGCGCTCGGCGGCGGAAGGTATTCAATGGTTAAACCGCTGTATCCTCCGCAGACAAGATAGAATTGAGAGAACTGACTTTTCGAACACGACGACCTTACCGTTCGGCCGTCACCGTCGCGCGCGGGTTAACGATGATGTAGCCACGGATCGAGCGGACATGCTCGCGGGTGCGGCCGCCGCCGGAGTTGCCGTCATGCACCTGCCATTCGTCGCCGTTGGCGTGGCTCATCAACACCATGACGTGGCCGTTGCGCGCCGCCACCATGCCGGATGCCGGCTCGGTGCGCGGAAACTTCCGCATCCAGTTTGCCGCGAGGTTCAGGTCCGGCCGAATCTCGCCGAACAGATAGAGCGAAGCCGCGCAGCCGCAAAACTGATGCGGACAGCCCGAAGGTCGGCTGCCGACAATCGTGCCGTTGCCATTAGCATCAGCAACCGGCGTATTGCCATTGGCATCGGCGACCTGCGCCGTGCCCGCCGTCACATTGTCGGAACAGCCTTGCGCGTTGCAAACCACGCGGGCTGTGTTGCGGCGGACGCGCGTACTTTCGCGCCGCGTCTGCACGCGCGCCTGTGGGCGGGTCGCACCCGCCGGCGCGCCCGGATTGTCGGAGCAACCACGCTGGTCGCATGTCACTTGCGCCTGCGAGGCGCGCAGGCTGGTTTTCTTCGGCTTAGCTTCAGCCGCCGAGGCCGAGACGATCACAACGATCGCCATCGCTGGAATGATAAGTCGATTAATCAAAGAGGCACCATCTATGTGGAGCGGCACCTGGGCCGCGAGATCACCCCCGTGGACAGGTTCTTTGCGACCAAACGATGGCAAGTGGACAACGGCGATCACTCTACATCTAGACCGAAATATGGTCGGAACAATTGGAAATGATATAACTTGCGAGTAGGTGCCTAGGTCGCGAATTAAATTGCGTGCTGGAGGCGTTGAAGGTAAGAATGTAATACAATCAATCTTCTTCTCATTAGTACGATTTACACGGGGCGAATCGAATTTCCAACAGTTCCCGCGCTAAACGCGAAAGAACTTTATGGATATGAAGAGTGGCAAACCGCCATCCAACGTCCGGACCTCGATAAGACCCGCAATTCATCGGGTTGCCCAGTACGTACGAATGTCCACTGATCACCAACGTTACTCCATCGAAAGCCAAATAAAGGCAATTGCCGAATATGCTTTTTGCAATGAGATGATCGTAGTCCGCACCTATGCGGACAAAGGACGCAGTGGCGTTACGATGAAAGGTCGAGAAGCGCTTAAATCTCTGATCGCCGATGTTCAGAATGGACGTGCGAACTTCGATTCGGTGCTTGTTTATGATGTCAGCCGATGGGGCCGATTCCAAGACGCAGCCGAGAGCGCTTACTACGAGTTTATATGCAAGTCCGCCGGCATCGCCGTAATTTACTGCGCCGAACTTTTCGAAAATGACGGGAGTGTGCTGGCAACACTTATGAAAGTTATGAAACGGGCGATGGCCGGTGAGTATAGCCGTGAATTATCGGTGAAGGTCGCTCGAGCCCACAGACACCACGCCGAACTTGGATTTCATCAAGGAGGACCAGCCAATTTTGGTCTTCGTCGCCTTCTTGTCGACTCCTCAAACAAACCAAAAATGGCACTGGATAATGGCGAAGCGAAAAGCCTTCAAGGCGACCGTGTCATCTTAATTAAAGGACCAGACGAAGAGACCAGGGTAGTTCAGGAAATATTCCGGCTCTTTGTCAAAGAGCGGATGCCACATCAAACGATCGCTCGGCACCTGAACGCGAAAGGCCTCAAGAACCGGCGCGGCAACCCTTGGTCTAATACCAATATTCACAATACACTTTTGAACGAAAAATACGCCGGCACTTTTGTGTACTGCAAAACGTCATGGCATCTTGCTGGAGGGCCCATCGCGAATTCCGTTGATAAATGGGTTCGAGTGGAGAATGCGATCGCGCCAATCATTGACCAAATGACATTCAAAGCCGCCCGCCTCATTTTGACGGATGGCTGGACCTATACTGATAACGAAATGCTCGATTATCTGACGGCTTCTTGGTGCACAAACGGCTATCTGTCTGCACCCCTGATGTATAAGAGCAAGTCTACCCCTACCCCTGTTACATTCCGAGCCAGGTTTGGAAGCTTGAACAACGCATATAGACGGATTGGATACAGGGCTGTTCACGTCTACCGGTATTCCAAGAGCAGCGGACTGGTACGGACTCTTCATAGAAACTTGATCTGTGACCTAACCTCACCCGTTTCGTCGGAGTGTAAGATTGCTTTTGATAGCGAGAAACAAGTTGTTACTGTCGCAGGACTACTCGCCGTTGCGGTAGTTATCCTCCCCTTCTTGCCAAGAAGTAACACGGTCGTTCCAGGATGGAAAATTCATTTTGACCGTCTTGAAGAGTGCGACGCTGTTTGCGTCGGCAGAATGAACAAAAGCAACTCTGCAATCCTAGACTATTACCTTTTCCCGAGAGCGCATTTTGCGAAGCCTTCCCATTGCTTTACGGAAGCCACAATCAAGCATTTTACAAAATTCAGACTTCGTTCACCCGCTCACTTTGGAAAGGCGGCGACCACCCTTCTTTCAAGGCTTCCCCCAGCCGCATAGAACCCCTTCAAGCCGACTCCCCGCTTACGGCACGTTTACGATTCAATTGTCGTCCTGACTATTCATGCTCCACTGTAGCGCCGGTCGTATCGTGGATGGGGCCACCAAACCGGCGACGGAGCCGATCCGTCCCCACGGTTGCCGCGTGGCATTTTCCGAGCCAGCGGTTGCCGTCGTCATGCTTCTCAAGAACCGCAATGATGTCCGCTTCGGGTCGAAAAGCAGACATGCTCGGATAATATCCATTATGGAATATTCCCGAACCTACCCGCGGCGCTGACCCCACGTTTCGGCCAGGCGTATTTTGGAGAGGCGCTCGCGATGTCCGCTGTTGCCCCAGTAGGCGACAAATTCGGGCATGGTCGGTTTGTCGGCTAAGTGCCAGATGCGGACATCTAGGCAACGCGGTTTGCTTCGGCATAAAATGCGCGTGTTGGAACACTATCGCGTTTAAATGAGCTTCCAAGCTCCGCGTGTGTTGTCGTTTCAATGCGTGTCGTGCGCGCATTTATCTCGTTGATTTGGATCAATGCTCTGTGGGCAGCAGGTTCATAGAGTTATTTTTCAAAGTATTGGCTCGTTCAAAAGCGGACAAACCGACACGGTTTTTTTCAGCCAATTTCGACAGTTTTTTCTGACGTCCTGCACATAATAACGTTTCCCACGCCGGGAAAGTTTATGAACGCTAGCGTGACGCAAATCTACAAGAGCGCATGTCGCATGTGCCATGGCGGCTGCGGCGTTCACGTGCATGTGGTCGATGGCGTCATCCAGAAAGTCACCGGCGATCCGGACTCGCCCCTCAACAAAGGCGAACTCTGCCCGAAGGGCGCTGCCGGCATCGATATCGTTTATCACCCGGACCGCCTGACCCATCCGCTGAAGCGGATCGGTGCGCGCGGCGAAGGCCGCTGGGCTCGGATTGGCTGGGACGAGGCCTACGACATTATCGCCGACAAGCTTCAGCATATCATCGACGAGAACGGTCCCGAGAGCATCGTCATCGGCACGGGCACCGGGCGGCACCATTGCAATTTCGTGCCGCGGTTCGCCAATGCGCTCGGCACCCCGAACTGGTGCGAGCCCGGCCATGCGCAATGTTTTTTTCCGAGGGTCAATGTCTCGCATATGACCTTCGGGGCGCTTCCGGTCTGTGATTATTACGGCGAAGTCGCACCGGCTTGCGTACTGGTCTGGGGCCATAATCCGCTCAATTCTGGGCCCGACGGGGAGTTGCCCTTCCATAC
>CAMAWF010000103.1 GCA_945861895.1 Rhizobium sp. Q54 | reverse complement strand
CGGCCGTCCTTGAGGGACTTGATGTGCTCTGCGCCCGTTTTGCAGGTCGTCATGATCGGCTCCGTTGCCTTTTCGCTGCGTTTGCGCCGTTTATCAGGTAAGCCCGTCGATGCCCTTGATCTCGCTGGCCGCCAGCCCGCCGATGCGATGATTGGGCCGGCCGCGGTTGGCATAGGCGCAAATGATCGCAATTTCGTCCGGCCGCGGCGCGTCCGGCAGCATCACCGTGATGCCGTCGTAATGCGAGCGAACGTAGAGGGCGTCTTTATGCGCCAGTGGGATGTCGATTGTCGCGCCCGGGGCGGCGCGTTTGGTGAGCGATGAAATCCAGGCTTTCCCGCCGCCGGCCGCCTCGCGCATCACATTGCCGAAGACGGTCGTGAGCATTGCGACGCCGTGCTCTTGCTCGCCGTTGCTGCCGATGATGGCGGCCTTGCCGTAGCTCGCAACCTTGTGGGGAGACAGCAGCGATACGGCGAGCTGGCAGATATGCCGCGCGATCCCGGCGCTCGCTTCGGTCAATGGGCCGAGGTCGCGCTCGAAGCGGCCGGCAAATGGATTGTCGATGACGGCGGCAACGGCAATCTTGCGCAGCGGCGGATCGATCCGCTGGCCTGCCTCCGCATCGATGTTCTCGATGAAGGTGAATGTGCGTTTGATCTGCATTCCCGCGCTCCCCCGGCAGGCCCGCCTTAGTTTACGCGGATGATTACCTATCTGACTAAGCTTTTCAAGCTTGCTATCAAGTGATAGGCTGGCCGATACCCGCAGGTATGGAGCGAAAACGACATAATGACGCGGATCGCCAAAAAGCCGGCTGCCCGCGGAGCCATGCGCGCGCGCAACGGCGGCAAGGATACCGGCGGCAAGGGCGTTTCCAACAGGACTGCGCGCAACAAAACTGCGGTGCTGCCGCTGACGATTTCGCGGCCGGAATTGATGTCCGGCGGCCGCGACCGGCAGTTTCGCCATCTGGTGCATGGCCTTTTCGGTTTTGCGGCGCATCACGAGCGCATCCGCAGCGGCCATGCCAGGATGATCGGGCTCGCCGGCATCGAATATACGGTGTTGATCGCCATCGCTCATTTGTCGCAGGACGGCGATGTCAATGTGAAGACCGTCGCAGATCATCTCTATCTTTCCGGCGCATTCATCACGACGGTGGCGGGAAGGCTGCTGCAACTCGGGTTCATCCATAAGAAAACCGATACCGGCGATCGCCGGCGGGTGACGTTGACCGTCTCGCAGAACGGTCGCGCGGCGCTCGAACGCCTCGCGCCGGTCCAGCGCCAGGTCAACGACGTTGAATTTGGCTGCCTCGATCGCGCGGAATTCGAATTGCTGACCGACATTGTCGACCGTTTGATCGACAGCGGCACGCGTGCCGTCGTCCTGCAAAATTATCTGTTGTCGGAGCTTGAACGCACCGCCAAATAGCGCCGCGGGCCGCGCTGGTCCAAGTGCCGGCCTTAAACTATCATGCCGCCACACCGTGCCTTCGCCGGGAAACATCAGCCGGTATTCAAGAGGCGTTACGACCGCATGAAGCCTGCAGCGTTCGATTATATCGTCGCGGACAGCCTCGAGGCGGCGGTTGCGGCATTGGCCGGGGCCGGCGGCGAGGCCAAGATCATCGCCGGGGGCCAAAGTCTCGTCCCGATGCTCAATTTCCGGCTGCTCAAGCCGTCGGTGCTGGTGGACATCAACCGGATTCCGGGGCTGGCCTTCATCAAGGAGAGCGAGAAAACCATCGAAGTCGGCGCGCTCACGCGCCATCACCAGATCGAGACCTCGCCGGTGATCGCCAAGCATCTGCCGGTGCTCGGCTGCGCCATGACGCATGTGGCGCATCTGGCGATCCGCAACCGCGGGACCATCGGCGGCAGCCTGTCGCATGCCGACCCGGCGGCCGAGCTGCCGATGCTGGCGCTGTTGCTCGACGCCAGCTTGGAAATCGCGTCGGCGTCCGGCCGGCGGACGGTGGCGGCGCGGGATTTTTTTCTTGCTGCGCTGACGGTGGACCTTAACGACGGCGACATCGTGACCGGGATTACATTCCCGAAGCTGCCGGCGAAAACCGGCTGGGGTTTCGAAGAGGTCGCGCGGCGCAGCGGCGATTTCGCGCTTGCCGCGGTGGCGGCGACACTGACGCTGTCCGGTGGCGCGATCGCGCAGGCCCGCATCGCGATGACGGGTGTGGGCCCGACACCCCGGCGCGCGGGCGATGCCGAGGCGCTGCTGACCGGCAAGCCGCTCGGACCGGACTTGATCGAGGCGGTGATAAAGTTGGTGCGCGCCGGCGTCGAGCCGGAGAGCGACCTGCATGCGTCGGCGGATTACCGGCGGCATCTCGCCGGCGCGCTCGCCGGCCGTGCCGTCGCCGCGGCGTGGCGGCGCGCGCAAGGGAAGACTGCATGAGAGCCGCATGAGCAAGCCGCGCAGCATCAAGCTGACCGTCAACGGGACGGCTTACGAGCATACGGTCGAGCCGCGCCTGCTGCTTGCCGATTTCCTGCGCAATACATTGGGTCTCACCGGCACCCATGTCGGCTGCGAGCATGGCGTGTGCGGCGCCTGCACGGTGCTCGTCGGCGGCGACAGCGTGCGCGCCTGCCTGATGTTCGCGGTCCAGGCCGATGGCTGCAGCATCGAGACCGTCGAAGGCCTCGGCAGCATCGCGCAATTAAATCCGTTGCAGGAAGCCTTCCGCGAGCACCACGCGCTGCAATGCGGCTTCTGCACGCCCGGCATGCTGATGACCGCGACCGATATGATCCGCAAATATCCGCTCGCCACTGACGATGAAATTCGCGAGGGGCTGTCGGGCAATCTCTGCCGCTGCACCGGCTACGAGCACATCGTGCAGGCGATCCGCGCGGTGGTCGCGCGCAACGCGGGCAAAGTCCGATGAAAATGCACATGCTCTCCGGCGGGCGGTTGCGGATGAAAAAGAACATCTATCTCCCCGCCGCCGATCGCAGCGAGACCATCGAGCTGCCGGTGCCGTGCGTGCTGTTGCGCCACCGCCAGGGCAACGTGCTGTTCGACACCGGCTGCCACCCTTCGGTGCCGGATAATCCGGAAGCGCGCTGGGGCGCGCTCGCCAAGGTGATGACGCCGATCATGCCGGCCGGCGAAAACGTGCTCAATGCGCTCGCCGCTCTCGGCGTTACGCCGGACGACATCGACGTGGTGGTGTGCTCGCATCTTCATCCGGATCATTGCGGCTGCAACGCGTTCTTCACGAAATCGACTTTCTTCATTCACGCGCGTGAGCTTGAGGCGGCGCGCGCGCCGGCCGCGCAGACGCAAGGCTATCTGTCGGCGGAGTGGGACCATCCGCTGCGGATCGACGAAATTTCCACCGAGCGCGATATTTTCGGCGACGGGCAGATCGTTCTGATTCCGTTGCCCGGGCACACGCCGGGGACGCTGGGCGCGCTCATCGCGCTTGAGCGCAGCGGCACATTCTTCCTTGCATCCGATACCGTGAGCTTAAGCGAGACGCTCGATCAGGGAATATTGCCGCGCAATACCTGGAACGCGGACGAGCTGACCAAATCGTTGACGGAAATAAAACGCATCCAGGCGCGCGGCGTTACGATCGTGTGCGGGCACGACGCCCGGCAATGGGCGGAACTGCGCAAAGGGGCGGACGCCTATGACTGAGCCCGCCGAAATCCATACGCGGCCGAAAATCGTCGGCGCGCGCATCAAGCGCACCGAAGACCCGCGCCTGCTCACCGGTCTCGGCGGCTATGTCGACGACAAACAAGTGCCGCGCCTGCTGCATGTAGCGTTCCGGCGCAGCGATCATTCGCATGCACGCATCCGCGCCATCGATTGCGCCGCCGCGCGCGCGGCGCCCGGCGTGGTGGCGGTTTTCACCGCGGACGACATGCAGAGCCTCGTCAAGCCGCTGCGTGCGACCTCGCGCATGGCGGGATATCACGCGACGCCGATCCTGCCGCTCGCGAGCGGCAAGGTCCGCTATGTCGGCGAACCGGTGGTGGGCGTCATCGCGGAGAGCCGTTACCTCGCCGAGGATGCGCTCGAACTCATCGCGATCGATTTCGAGCCGTTGCCGGTGGTTGTCGATCCGGAGGAGGCTGCGCGTCCGGGCGCGCCGCTGCTGCACGAAGAGGCCGGCACCAATGTGCTGATCGCCCGCGAATTCAAGCGCGGCGATGTCGATGCCGCGATCGAGGCGGCGCCGGTGCGGGTCAAAGGCCGGTTCCGGATGCGGCGCAAGACCGCGGTCGCCATCGAGCCGCGCGCATACCTAGCCGAGCATGAAGCCGGCCGCGATGCAATCACGCTGCATTCAGCGACGCAGATACCCGGCATCGTCCGCGATGCGCTGGCGGAAGCGCTCGACATGCCGGGTCACCGGCTGCGCGTGGTCGCGCCGGATGTCGGCGGCGGCTTCGGCGGCAAAGGCTCGCTCTATCCGGAAGAGATTTTCGTCTGTGCCGCCGCGCGCGCCCTGGCGCGGCCGGTCAAATGGACCAGCGACCGCATGGAGGATCTTGCCGCCACCAGCCAGGCCTTCGATGAAATCGTCGATGCCGAACTCGGCCTCGACAAAGAGGGCCGGGCCTTGGGATTGCGCGCGGATGTGATCGGCGACGTCGGCGCCTATTCGATCTATCCCTGGACCGCCGGTCTCGAGCCGGTCCAGGTCGTAAGCTTTCTGCCCGGTCCCTATCGCATCCAGCATTACCGCGGCCGCGTGCGGGCAGTGGCGACTTCGAAAGCGCCAACCGGTCCTTACCGCGGCGTCGGGCGGCCGATCTCGACCTTCGTCATGGAGCGGCTGATGGACATGGCGGCGTCGCGCATCGGCATCGATCCGCGGGAAATCCGCGCGCGGAATTTCGTCCGGCCGGAGGAATTTCCCTACAAGACCGGCTCGGGCATCGTCTGGGACCGTTCCGGTTTTTCCGAATGCCTGACCGCGGCCTGCGACAAGCTCGGCTATGACGACTTGCGTGCGAAACAGGCAAAGGCCCGCGCGGCCGGCCGCTGGTTTGGCATCGGCATCGCTTCATATGCGGAGCTCACCGGCATCGGCTCGCGCATTTCGGTTGCGCCCGGCATGCCGATCAACACCGGCACGGAAACCGCCACCATCCGCATCGATTCCACCGGCGCCGTCACCGCGTCGTTCGGCATCGCCTCGCACGGTCAAGGGCTGGAGACGACGCTGGCGCAAGTCGTGGCCGAGCATCTCGGCGCCCGCATCGAAGACATCCGGATCGTGCAAGGCGACAGTTCGGCGGTGGCGGGCAGCACCGGAACTTATGCCAGCCGCAGCGCCGTGCTTGCCGGCGGCGCCGCGACGCTCGCGGCGCAGGCCGTGAGTGAAAAGGTTCTTGTGGTGGCCTCGCATCTGCTCGAAGCCGCGGCCGGCGATCTCATCGCCGGCAATGGACGCATTTCCGTCGCCGGCACCGACCGCTCGGTCGCGTTCCGCGAGGTGGCGCGCGCGGTTTATTCCGAGATGGGCCGCCTGCCGCCGGAATTGCGCGACGAGCTTGCCGCCACCAAGACCTACGATCCGGTGTTCGGCACCACGACATCCGCGACCCACATTGCGACGCTGGAGATCGACCCGCAGACATATGAAGTCCGCATCGGCCGTTTTGTCGTCGCCGAGGATTGCGGCCGGCTGATCAACCCGCTGATCGTCGATGGCCAGGTGCATGGCGGCGTCGCGCAGGGGATCGGCGCGGCGCTCTACGAGGAAGTGGTCTATGACGACCAGGGGCAAATCCACACGGCGAGCCTGGTCGATTATGTGGTGCCGTCGGCGGCCGAAATTCCCCCAATGGATGTCGTGCATCTGGAAACAGAATCGCCGACCACGCTCGGTGGCTTTCGCGGCATGGGAGAAGGTGGCACCATTGGCGCGCCGGCGGCAGTCGCGAATGCGATCGCAGATGCGCTGTCTCCGCTTGGAATCGAAATCAACGAGCTTCCCATAACGCCGGAGCGGCTTTTCCGCCTGATCGGCGCGGCGCAGGCCAAAGTTTGAAACCTGCAAAACGTCAGCAAGACTTGAAGGAGCGAACATGGACTTGTGCTTGAAAGGCAGAGTAGCGCTGGTGACCGGTGCCGCGCGCGACGTCGGCCGTGAGATCGCCATGACCCTGGCGGCCGAAGGGGCAATCGTCGCCGTCAACTACCGCAATTCGGGCAAGGAGGCCGAGGCGCTGACGGCGGAAATCGCGGCGAAAGGCGGCAAGGCCAAAGCCTATCGGGCGGACGTCGCCGATTTTGCCGCCGTGAAGACGATGGTGGACGCCGTCGTCAAGGATTTCGGCGGCCTCAATATCCTGGTCAACAATGCCGGGCTGGCGCTGCGGCAACGCTTCGTCGAGACCAAGCCCGAGGATTGGCACAGCCAGATCGACACTTGTCTCTACGGCACGATCCATTGCTGCCACGCGGCCGCGCCGCACCTTGAGGGCGCCAAGAACGGGCGGATCGTCAGCTTGCTCGGCGACTCCTCGCGGGTCGGCGAATCCGGGCTGTCAATCGTCGCCGCCGCGCGCGCCGGTGTCGTCGCCTTGATGAAATCGCTGGCGCGCGAGTTCGGTCGCACGGGCACCACCGCGAATGCCGTGTCGCTCGGCCTGGTGGAGACCGCGCACGAAAAGGAATGGGTCGATGCCAACCGCGAAAAGCTCGTCCGGCTTTATCCCGTGCGCCGGCTCGGGATGCCGAACGACATCGCGCCGATGGTGGCGCTGCTGGCTTCGCCGCAGAGCGGCTGGATCACGGGACAGGTCATCAGCGTCAGCGGCGGTTTCAGCATGGTTTGAGCGCGCCAACACCAAGCGATGAAATAGAGTCCAGGGGACATGCGATGCTGCACACCGATCTGATCGCGCCGATACCCGAGCTGCTGCGCCGGCATGCCGCGGCGCGGGGCAGCAAGGTCGCCTATCGTGACGCGCAATCCTCGGTGACCTATGCGGAACTGCTCGAACGGACGGGGAAGCTTGCCGGCCATTTCGCCGATATCGGGATTGCGCCCGGCGAGACCGTCGCGATCATGCTGCCGAATTCGGTGCAATGGGTCGAAAGCTGTTTAGCGATTGCGCGTGCCGGCGCGGTGAGCGTGCCGATCAGCTATGACGCCACCGAGACCGAAATTGCCTATCGCCTGTCGGACGCGAATTGCCGCGCGGTCGTGACCACCGGCGAGCGCGGCGATCTGTTCGCGCGGCTGCAAAAAAATGCGGCGAACCTGTCGATCTTGATCGTCACCGATCGCGGCACTTCAGCTGCGAAAGCGCACAGCTACACAAAGCTGCTGACGACCCCGCCGAAGTCCGCGCCGCGCGATCCGTCCGCCATCCACGAACCGGCTTTCATTTTATACACGTCGGGGACGACCGGCCGGGCGAAAGGCGTGCTGCTCACCGTGCACGGCATGTTGTGGGTGGTGGCGGCGTGCTGGGCGCCTATTTCTGGTCTATCCGAGCGCGATTACGTGCTTTCCCCGCTGCCGCTGTTTCATTCCTATGCGCTGAATTTGTCGGTGCTTGGCATACTCGCGACCGGCGCGAGCGAATACATCATGGAGAAATTTTCCACCAGCGAAGCGATCAGGCTGCTGAAGACCGAAGAATTTACTTATCTGCCTGGCGTGCCCACCATGTTTCATTATTTGTTGCAGGCGGCCAACAATGAAAAAGATTTGAAAATTTCGAAGCTGCGGCTCTGCATGTCGGCCGGCGCCATCATGCCGGCGACGCTCAACCGCGAATTCGAGGGCCGCTTCAAGGTTCCGCTGCTCGACGGCTACGGCATCACCGAAACTTCGACGATGGTGACGATGAACTGGCCGACCGGCGAGCGCGTGCTGGGGTCTTGCGGATTTCCGGTGCCGGGGCTTGCGGTGCGTATTCTCGATCCAGCGAACGGGCACGACGTTGCGCCGGGCAAGGAAGGCGAGCTGATTGTGCGCGGCCCCAACGTCATGCCCGGTTACCACAACAAGCCGGAGGAGACGGAGAAGGCGCTGCGCAACGGCTGGTATCACACCGGCGATCTTGCCAAGAGCGACGAGAATGGATTTCTCACCATCACCGGGCGGCTGAAGGAACTCATCATCCGCGGCGGCCAGAACATCGCGCCGGCGGAGATCGAGGAGGTGGTGAATAGTTTCGAGGCCGTGCTCGATTGCGCGGTGGTCGGCATTCCGCACGAACATCTCGGCGAGGTGCCGGCGCTGTTCGTGGTGGCGCGGCCCGGCCGTTCGGTCGAGAGCGAGGCGCTGCTGGCGCATTGCCGCACGCATCTTTCGGCCTACAAGGTGCCGCACGCGGTGCACCCGATAAAGGAAATTCCGCGCACCGGATCGGGTAAGATCATCCGCTACAAGCTGCGCGAGACGCTTAAAGTGTAAACGCGCGTGTCCGGCGTCAGACCGGATCGAAGTAGTGGATCTCCAGCAGCATGCAGCCTTTGTTCGACTTGAACGGGCCGTGATAGGCGCCGGGTGGCCGGCTGGCGTAGGTGTTGGGTGCAAACGCTTCGCCGCCGTCGCCTTTGGCGTCGTTGCCGACCGTGAGATCGCCGGAGATCAGGTACACTTCCTCCCAATATTCATGCACGAACGGCGCGGTGGTGAATGTGCCGGGCGTAAAGCGCAGCAACCGCGTGCGCGAGCCGCGCTTGCGCGCCTCATCGAGCGCGCCGGAGAGGATTTTTTGCTGAATTCCCTTCGGGTAGCCGGCGGGCGTTTCCCAGCCGGTGCTCATGTCGAGGTGATGAAATTCCTTGTGTTCCTTGTTCACGCTCATGGTCGCGCTCTCTCCTGACAACTTATGTTATGGGATTTCGATAGCAGCTACCATCCATGCATAAAATCCGCTTCGCTCGGCAACGCGTGCGCCGAACCGTCGACAAGATGGCGATATCGGCCGCCGAAGAACACCAGCGGCCGCCCGCGCTTGGCGAGATTTTCATGCATTTCAACCACGCGCCCGACAAATATTTCGTGGTCGCCGCCGTCGTGGCGGCCGTAAACCTCGCATTCGAACGCGACCACGGCATTCGGCAACAGCGGCACGCCGGTTTTGCCGGAAAGCGGGCTCACGCCGATCCATTTCTCGCCTTTGGCGCGGGCAAAACGGTTGGAGAGTTCTTCCTGACCCTCGTTGAGAACGTTGATCGCATAGCGCGAGACCTGTTGCCACGCAGCGAAACTGTGAGCCCGCCGATGCAGGCTGAACAGCACGAGCGGGGGGTCGAGCGACAATGAATTGAACGAACTCACCGTCATGCCAAGGCGCTCGCCCTCGGCGGTCATGGTGGTGATGACGGCGACCCCGGTTGCAAACTGACCGAGCGCATCGCGGAAGCGGCGATCATCCAGGGACACTTTGCAGATCCTCGGTTAACATCGGGCCGGATTGCGTTAAAAGCCACGTTACGAATCTTTTACCGCCAACTCAAGGAACACGAGGTCCCGCTCATGCTCGTATTCGAGCGCCACTCAAGCCGCGGACAGGATCGCATCGAATTTGCGCCCGAGAGCCTGATCGTTGCCGGCTGGACCGGGCGCGACGAAAAAGCGCTGCGCCATCATATCGAGGAACTCGCGGCGATCGGCGTTCCGCGTCCCTCGTCGATTCCCGTTTTCTACCGCAACAGCGTGTCGAATGTTGTGCAATCTGCGCGCGTCGAGGTGCTTGGGCCCGATACGTCCGGCGAGGTGGAGCCGGTGATCGTCGCGATGGCGGACGGGTTGTGGCTTGGGCTCGGTTCCGACCATACCGACCGCAAGGCCGAGACAATGGGCATCGCACTCTCGAAGCAGCTTTGCGCCAAGCCGATTGCCGGCGTGCTCTGGCGCCTGGACGAGGTGGCCGGCCATTGGGACAGGCTGGCGATCCGCGCGTTTGCCAGCATCGGCGGACAGCGGGTGAAGTATCAGGAGGGATTTCTCTCGGCCATGCGCCCGCCGTCCGACCTGATTGCACGCTGCCGGGCGGACGCGACGCTGCCGCCCGGCACGGTGATGTTTTGCGGGACGCTCGGCGCCATCGGCGGCATCCGGCCGGCGGCGCGCTTTGAAATGGAGATGGAGGATTCGGTTCTCGGCCGCAAGATGACGCATGCTTACGATATCGTCGCCTTGCCGGTGGTCAGTTGACGCGCGGCGTTCACGCCGCCAGCAGCGTCGCCATGATCCGCTCGCGCGTCAAAGGCAGATCGCGAATGCGCGCGCCGAGCGCGTGCGATACGGCATTGCCGATCGCGGCGGCGGTCGGACCGGCGGTCGCCTCGCCGACGCCGAGCGGGATGTCGCTGGCGGACTTGACGAGTTCGACTTGGATTTCGGGCACTTCGCTGAATTTAAGCACTGGATAGCTTTCCCAATCCAGCGAGCTGATGCCTTCCTCGAAGCGCACTTGCTCCTTGAGCACCCAGCTTGCCGACTGGATGATGCCGCCTTCGAGCT